>DATEHX010000416.1:0-3159 GCA_035279345.1 Pyrinomonadaceae bacterium
GCGATCGTGATGCCGCGCGCCTTCTCTTCCGGCGCCTTGTCAATCTGATCGAAGGCCACAAACTGCACCTTCGGATTGTTCTTCGCCAACACCTTCGTGATCGCTGCCGTCAACGTCGTCTTCCCGTGATCCACGTGCCCGATCGTCCCGATGTTCACGTGCGGCTTTGAACGGTCAAATTTTTCCTTCGACATCTCTTTGTTTACCCCGTGTGCGCAGCCAGGCTGCGTCTTGTCTTTGAAAAGAAAAGGCACAGGCGATAAAAGCCTGTGCCGCTCCTACTTCGCTACTCCTTGAACCCGTGCAATAACTTCTTCCGCGATGTTCTTCGGCGCCTGCTCGTAGCGCTCGAAATGCATGGTCGAAGTCGCGCGGCCCTGGGTTGCCGAACGCAAGTCAGTAGTGTAACCAAACATTTCCGACAGCGGCACAAACGCCGTGATCACCTGCGCGCCACCGACGCGCGGTTCCATGCTCTCGATCCGGCCGCGACGTGAATTCAAGTCGCCATTCACCGCGCCCGTGTAATCGTTTGGCGTCACCACTTCAACGCGCATGATCGGCTCGAGCAACACCGGTCCAGCTTTCTTCACCGCGTCCTGGAACGCGAGCGAACCGGCGATGTGGAACGATCGCTCGTCCGAGTCGACTTCGTGATAGCTACCGAAAATTAGCTGTACTTTAATGTCGACCATTTCGTAGCCCGCGAGGAAACCACGCTCCATCGCATCGCGAATGCCCTGCTCAACGGGCTTGATGTATTCCCTCGGAATCGCGCCGCCAGTGATCTTATTCTCGAAAACGAAACCTTCAGTCGGCGCGGGCTCGATCTCGATTTCAACGTGTCCGTACTGACCGCGGCCACCAGTCTGCTTCTTATAAACTTCCTTGCCAGGCGCCGGCTTCGTAATCGTTTCACGATACGCAACCTGCGGCTTGCCGACGTTCGCTTCAACGCCGAACTCACGCTTCATGCGATCGACGATGATCTCCAGGTGGAGCTCGCCCATGCCGGCGATGATCGTTTGTCCGGTCTCCTGATCGGTCGAGACGTTGAACGACGGATCTTCCTGTGCGAGACGATTCAAGGCAACGCCGAGTTTGTCCTGATCCTGACGCGTCTTCGGCTCGACAGCCACGCGAATAACAGGTGCCGGAAACTCCATCGCTTCGAGCACGATCGGTTTGTTGTCATCACAGATCGTGTCGCCCGTGGTGACCTGCTTCATGCCGCCGATGGCGATGATTTCGCCCGCGCTTGCGACGTCGATATCTTCACGCTTGTTCGCGTGCATGCGCATCAAGCGGCCGACGCGCTCTTTCGTGTCTTTGATCGGGTTGTACGCGTACGAACCGGCTTTGATCGTTCCGCTGTAGATGCGCACAAACGAGAGCTGGCCCAGGTGCTTGTCGGCCATGATCTTGAAGACCAGCCCGGAAAACGGGGCTGATGCTTCAGGCTGACGCGCCTCGGTCTCGTTCGTTCTCGGATTGATGCCCTCGACAGGGGGAATGTCCAAAGGCGACGGCAGGTAGTCGACAACTGCGTCGAGCAGCGTCTGCACGCCTTTGTTTTTGAACGCCGAACCAGTGACTACGGGAACGAGTTTCAAGCTGATCGTGCCTGCACGAAGCGCCTTGCGAATCTCGGCTTCGGAAATCTCTTCGCCTTCAAGGTACTTGTGCATCAAGTCGTCGTCGATGCTGGCGACGGCTTCGATCAGTTTTTCACGCGCCGCGGCGGCAGCATCTTGCAAATCCGCCGGGATCTCCGCGACTTCGTACTCAGCGCCTTTGCTCTCATCCTTCCAGATCAGGCCCTTCATCGTGACCAGATCGACCACGCCTTTGAGTTGATCTTCAAGGCCGATCGGAATCTGCAATGCGACGGGATTTGCGCCTAAACGAGTGATAATTGATTCGAACGAACGATCAAATGAAGCGCCCGCGCGATCGAGCTTGTTGATGAAACAAATTCGCGGAACGCCGTACTTGTCAGCCTGGCGCCAAACAGTCTCCGACTGCGGCTCCACGCCCGCGACGCCATCAAACACAGCGACAGCACCGTCGAGCACGCGCAGCGAACGTTCCACTTCCATCGTGAAATCGACGTGACCGGGAGTGTCGATGATGTTGATGCGATGATCGACACCGTTACGCTCCCAGAAACAGGTCGTCGCAGCGCTGGTGATAGTAATACCGCGCTCCTGCTCCTGTTCCATCCAGTCCATCGTCGCCGTACCCTCGTGCACCTCGCCGATCTTGTGCGTGATGCCCGTGTAATAGAGGACACGTTCGGTGGTGGTGGTCTTGCCGGCATCGATGTGCGCCATGATGCCGATATTCCTGAACTTACTTAAATCGTGCTTAGCCATTGCTTTAAACTCGGGAGGTCCTCTAGCTTCACTTAATAGGTCCTATTGGACCTATAGGACCTATTACCACTTATAGTGGGCGAAGGCTTTATTAGCGTCCGCCATGCGATGCGTATCGTCTTTCTTCTTCACGGCGTTGCCGCGATTGTTGGCGGCGTCGAGAATCTCTGCCGCGAGCCGATCCGTCATCGTTTTTTCACCGCGCCCACGCGCGTAGGAGACAATCCAACGAATAGCCAGGGCACCGCGCCGCTCCTGGTGAACTTCAATCGGAACTTGATAAGTCGAACCGCCAACACGCCGTGACTTCACTTCCACCGTGGGCTTCACGTTGTCGATGGCACGTTTGAAAACCTTCAAAGGCTCTTCGCCGGTCTTGTCGCCGATCTGCCGCATGGCGTTGTAAAAAATGCCTTCCGCCACACTCTTCTTGCCTGCCCACATCACGCCGCTGATGAACTTGGTTACCAGCGGGCTGTTGTAAACCGGATCGGGAAGGACTTCGCGTCGTTCAGCTACTCGTCGTCTTGGCATATCGTTCTCTCGTTACTTGCCGGCACTTGCCTTCGGTCGTTTTGCTCCGTATTTCGAGCGTCCCTGCTTGCGATCGGCCACACCGACCGAATCGAGCGTGCCGCGAATCACGTGGTAACGCACACCCGGCAAGTCCTTCACGCGGCCGCCTCTGATAAGCACAATCGAGTGCTCCTGGAGGTTGTGGCCGACGCCGGGGATGTAGGTCGTCACCTCGATACCGTTGGTCAGGCGAACACGCGCGACTTTG
>DATEHX010000417.1:0-11635 GCA_035279345.1 Pyrinomonadaceae bacterium
CAAGCAGTAACAACGCGGAGCAAACCCGCGCATCGACATCGATCCGCAGAAACACAAACCGACGCGAATCGCGCTCGAGGAAGTCATTCGCGGCCGGGTCCATTTCGACATCAAGCAAGAGGATCCGAAGGCCGCTCAATAGATTTTTGATTGCCGATTTTCGATTTTAGATTTGTGCAGACTGTAGCAGGTCTTTTTCAATCGGCAATCGGCAATCGAAAATCGGCAATGTCCTTACATTCCTTTGTAATCAGGACCGCCGCCGCCTTCGGGTGTGACCCAGTTGATGATCTGGTAAGGGTCCATGATGTCGCAGGTCTTGCAGTGCACGCAGTTTGAGAAGTTGATCTGCAAACGCCGCTTGCCGTTCGCGCTGTCGTCCACCATTTCATAAACCGCAGCCGGGCAGAAACGCTGGCACGGGTTCCCGTATTCCTCAGCACAACGCGTAGAACAGATGTTCGTATCGAGCACGTGCAAGTGCGCGGGCTGATCTTCGTCATGGCCAACGGCCGCGTGATAGACGTCGGTTAGTTTGTTGAAAGTCGTCTTACTGTCAAAGCGCAAGCCGTTATAACGCTGCTCGATCTGGTCCCCGCGATAACCGTACGCGGAAAGCTTCTTCATATCGAGATGCCCGGCATGCCCGCGATCACGATCGAAAATTCCCCACGCCCGGCCGCCAGTAAAGAATTGCAATCCGGTATTGAACAGCGCGAGCCAGCGGCCGTGTTTCCATCCCGCGTGAAAGTTTCGCACTTTGCGCAACTCCGGAATGATGTAACTGTCGTTCACGACTTGTTCGTAACGTTGTAACTGCTTCGCTGAGTAGTCTCCCGCTTTCAACGCTTCAACGATCACTTCCGCCGCGAGCATACCGCTCTTGATTGCCGAGTGAATTCCTTTCAACCGTTGCGCGTTGAGAAACCCGGCGCAATCGCCGACGAGCAACACGCCGTCAGCGTACGTGCGCGGCATCGCGAAGTAACCACCCGCGGCGATCGTCTTCGCGCCGTAACGGATCATCTTCCCGCCTTCGAGCAGTTTCGCGATGTACGGATGCGTCTTGAACATCTGAAACTCCGCGTGCGGATCGATCAGCGGATCTTTGTAGTCGAGCCCGGTGACGTAACCGATGTTCAGCACGCGATTTTGCATGCCATAGATCCAGCCGCCGCCGTAGGTTTGTGAGTCTGACGGAAACCCGAGTGTGTGCGTGACGCGTCCGGCGGGATAACGATCGTCCGGCAGTTCCCACAGCTCTTTCACGCCGATGCTGTAAACCTGCGGATCGCGTCCTTCCGCGAGTCCGAGACGTTCAATTAGCTGTTTGGTGAGCGAACCACGTGGACCTTCGCCGAGCACCGTGACTTTCGCACGCAGATCGACACCGGGTTCGAAGTTCGCCTTGCGCTTCCCTTCCTTGTCGATACCTTTATCGCCAGTGCGCACGCCGACGACGCGATCGTTTTCGTCGTACAGCAGATCGGCTCCCGGGAACTCCGGAAAAATATTTACGCCCGCTTCTTCACACTTTTCGCCAAGCCAGGCAGTGAGACGGTTCAAGGAAACGATGTAGTAGCCGTGGTTCTTGAGTGGTGGCGGTGTGATCGGCGAACGGATCGCGTGTTTTGGTGTGAGATAAAGAAAGTGATCTTCGTTAACGGGCGACTCGAGCGGCGCGCCTTGTTCGACAAAATCCGGTATCAGTTCTTTTAGCGCGCGCGGATCCATGACGGCGCCCGAAAGGATGTGCGCGCCGACTGCCGAACCTTTTTCAATCACGGCGATCTCGATTTCGAGATTGTTCTGTTTGGCTAAACGGGCGAGATGAAATGCGCCGCTGAGGTTCGCCGGTCCGGCGCCGACGAATACTACGTCGAAGTCCAATGTCTCACGTTCCATAAGCGAGCAAGTATAACGAAATCCGTGTGATCTCTGTAATGCGTGGTGTAAACTCTTCCAAACCCGATGCGACGCTCAGTTATCATCATCCTGTTACCGCTTTTACTCGTGATGTTTCTCTCGAAGCGCACGACTCGGCCGGCGGTAATCCTTTGGGCCTGGGAGCGACCCGAAGATCTCACCTTCATCGATCCGGAAAAAACGGGTGTCGCGTTTTTGGCAAAGACCATCTATTTGCGCGGCGACAAAATAGTCGTCAGACCACGGCTGCAACCCCTGAAAATTTCGCCAAACACCAGTGTTGTGACGGTAGTAAGGATCGAGACTGACCGCCGGGACATACCAACCCTCTCTTCCGGGCAGGTTCGACAAACCGCGCGTGAGATCCTCGATTCCTCGAAGTCACCGGTGATCCAGATTGACTTCGACGCCACAGTCTCTGAAAGAGACTTCTACCGCGCATTACTCCAACAGGTCCGGCTAAATTTGCCTGTCAGAACTGCGCTTTCAATTACAGCGCTCGCTTCATGGTGCGCCGGCGACGACTGGCTGCACGACCTTCCGATAGATGAAGCCGTGCCGATGCTCTTCCGTCTCGGCGTGGACCAGCGCCAGTTTCAACGACGACTCGAAACGGGCCAACCTTTCGAATCGCGCCAGTGCCAAGCTGCAGCGGGTGTTTCGACTGACGAACCGGTCACCGTGCCGACGGTCGATCGTCTTTACATTTTTAATCCCCAAGCATGGTCCAAGGATTCTTTCGCTACGGCTATGGAGACTTACAAACGATGAGACGCGCGCGTTTTTATCCCCTCGTGGCAGTGCTGCTGGCGTTTGTGCTGTTGCTCACTACGACGCCGCCCGCACGTGCGTGTGGTCCATTCATGGTTGACGCGATTTTTGTTCACACGGTCCATCCCGGTTATCCGATGGACCGGTTCGCCGCAGGCCGCATCGGTGTCGTGCAACCGAGTTATGCACGCTCATACCTTTACGTCGCGTATCGCTATCTTTCCGGGTCGACCTTCACGCCAGATGAACAGAAAGCATTAACTTCATTGTGGAAAGATCGTCTCGAATTTGGCTGGTCGGCAGGCGATGAAGATTGGCTGAAGCCGTGGCTGGAAGCGCGTAAGAAAGTTGTTTCCCAGGACCCAGCTCCAATATCGGTCTATCGCAGCCGCGAGAAGCCAAACGAGTACGAGTCATACTTGAACTGCCAGGAGGACTCATTCGACACGGCCGTTTCGACGCTCAACGAACGGATCGCGAAATACGGCGCTGATAGTGCGAACGTAAAAACGTGGCTCGAAGCACAGGATCAGGTCTTCAGCAATTGCGCTGGCGGAAGCTTCATTCCAGCCGAGCTTCCAACCGACTCAGACGCGTTGATGCGCGCGGATCGCGCTTATCAGATCGCGGCCGCAAATTTCTACTCCACAAACCTGGACGAAGCTCAGAAGCGTTTCGAGTCGATCGCTAACGATAGCGCTTCGCCGTGGCGAAACAATTCCATTTACCTTGTGGCGCGCACACTGGCGCGGAAAGGCAGTCTCGGACCGCCGGAACAGAAACAGGAATCGCTGAGCGCTGCCGAAGCACAACTGCGCAAAATCCTCGCTGACAAAAGTCTCAGTTCGCTGCACGCAGCTTCTTCGCGTCTACTCAATCTCGTTCGTTTGCGAGCCCATCCGGAAGAACGTCTTAATGAGTTGGCCCACACGCTTGCGACAAAAACTGACAACCCGAATTTGAAACAAGACCTTTGGGACTACACCGTCCTACTCGATGGCTATTTAGAGAGGGATGAAGAGGATCAGACAACGGCAGCGCCTGCGATCCCAAAGGGCGAAGATCTAACGGATTGGATCGCTACCTTCCAGGATTCGAGTCAGGCAGCCGAAGATCATTCTATTTCTCGCTGGCAAGCGAGTCGTTCAAACCAATGGCTGATCGCCGCACTGAGTCTCATCAATGGTCAACATCCGAAAGCGAACGAACTGCTCGCGGAGGCGTTGAAGGTAAACAGCCGTTCAGCCGCGTTTGCCGCGGCACGCTATCACGCAATTCGTCTGCTGATTGAGACCGGCAAAAGTAACGAAGCCCGCACGCTGCTCGACCAAACGTTGAAAACCGATCGCGCTCACTTCGATGAGTCAGCGTTGAATCTGTTGACTAGTCAACGAATGCTGCTCGCCAATTCTCTCGACGAGTTTCTGGCCGATGCCGCGCGCGTTCCGGCCGCTCTAAGTTGGAATGACGACGGACGCGAACTGCCGGTGGAAGATGCCGAAGTCTCCGAGGAGACAAAGAACCAGGCCGGCAAACCGTTCTTCGACGTCGATGCCGCGAAAGCAATCAACCAGCAGTTGCCGCTTTCGGTGCTCAAGGAAGCCGCCACAAGCAAGGTGCTGCCCGTTGGACCACGACGCGATCTCACCCAAGCCGCGTGGCTGCGTGCGGCGTTGCTCGGCGACACGAAAACCGCGGACGAGTTGACGCCGGTTCTCGCCAATCTTTTCCCTGATTTGTCGGCGCTGCTGAACGAGTATTCATCCACTGCCCAACCGGACGAAAAGAAGTTTGCAGCGATCTACGCGTGGCTGAAAACGCCCGGTATGGAACCCGTCGTCGATGCTGGTATCGGCCGGACGGCAAAACTGACTGAACAAGATTCGTATCGCGATAATTGGTGGTGCTCTGCTGCCTTCCAACCCGCAACCGCGGAAGAGAATCGCGAAGTCATTCAGTTCACCGCCGTCACGACCGGCAAGCCGCCGCGCTTTCTTTCCCCGGCCGATTCCGCCAGGGCCGAGAAAGAATGGAGCACGCTGAGTTCTTTCGGCACTGCACCCAATTACATCGTCAAGCAAGTCGTGCAATGGGCCAACACGCATTCGAACGATCCGCGTGTGCCGGAAGCCCTGCACCTCGCGGTGAGAACCACGCGCTATGGTTGCACCGACAAGGACAGTACCCGCTGGTCCAAGACAGCGTTCGACGTGCTGCACCGCAAATACCCAAACAACCCCTGGACAAAGAAAACGCCCTATTGGTTCAAAGACTAACTAACAAGCAGGTCGCAAAATGGAACAAGCGGAACACACGAATCATCTGATCAACGAGAGCAGTCCTTACCTTCTTCAGCATGCGCACAACCCGGTCGACTGGTATCCGTGGGGCGAAGAGGCGTTTGCCAAAGCGCGCGGCGAAAACAAACCCGTGCTTTTGAGCATCGGTTATTCCGCTTGTCACTGGTGCCACGTGATGGCCCATGAGTCGTTCGAGGACGAAGACATCGCGCAGCTCATGAACGAGCTGTTCGTGAACATCAAAGTCGATCGCGAGGAGCGGCCGGACCTCGATCAAATCTACATGAACGCCGTGCAGATGATGACTCATCACGGCGGCTGGCCCATGACGGTCTTTCTCACGCCGGAGGGTGTGCCGTTTTATGGCGGCACTTATTTCCCGCCGCAGGATCGTTACAACATGCCCGGTTTTCCGCGCGTGCTGATCAGCGTTGCGGAGGCTTATCGCGATCGACACGAAGAGATCGTCGAAAACGGAACAACACTGCTGCAGGAACTGCGCCGGTTGAGCGAATCCGGTGGCGCGTCTAATCCAATCGAAAAAGAACTGCTCGACGCTGCTTATGCGGGCATAGCGCGAAGTTATGACTCGATAAGCGGGGGCTTCGGCGGCGCCCCGAAGTTTCCGCCTGCGATGGCGCTCGAGTTTTTACTGCGTACGTACAAACGCACCGGAAACAACGAGGCGCTGGAGATGGTGCGGCACACGGCGCAAAAGATGGCCCACGGCGGCATCTACGATCAGCTCGGCGGCGGCTTTCATCGTTACTCGACGGATGCCAAATGGCTCGTCCCGCATTTCGAGAAGATGCTTTACGACAACGCCCTGCTCTCGCGTTTTTATCTGCATTACTTTCAGGTCGAACGCGAACCGCTCGCGCGCGAAACCGTCGCAGGCATTCTCGACTACGTGTTGCGTGAGATGACCGATCCGGCGGGTGGTTTTTATTCAACGCAGGACGCCGATTCCGAGGGGCATGAAGGCAAGTTCTTTGTCTGGGACCTCGATGAGATTACATCCGTTCTCGGCGAAGCCGGTTCTTCTTCATTTAATTCCTACTACAACGTCACCGAAGGCGGAAACTTCGAAGGCAAGAACATCCTCAACGTTAACAACCCCACAGCCTACCCGCCTGACCCGGACAACAAGCCGAAACTATTCGAATACCGCGAACAGCGGATCAAACCCGATCGCGATGAAAAGATCATCACCGCCTGGAACGGTCTGATGCTCGCCAGTTTCGCGGAAGCGGGTGTGATTCTTCAACGTCCTGACTACACGGAAGCCGCACGACGTAATGCCGAGTTCGTTCTGACCAATCTTCGCCGGGACGGTTTTTTGCTCCGGACATACAAAGACGGCGTCGCGAAGTTCAACGCTTACCTTGAAGACTATGCGTTCTTCGTCGAGGGCCTCGTCACGTTGTATGAAACGACCGGCGAGTTTCGCTGGTTAAAGGAATCCATCGCGCTGACGGATCGCATGATCGAGGAGTTCTGGGACGCAGAAGGCGGCGGATTTTTCTTCACGGGCAAGAGTCATGAGGAACTGATCGTGCGCTCGAAGGATTATTTCGATAATGCGACTCCGTCGGGAAACTCGGTTGCCGCGGACGTGTTGCTGCGGCTCGCGATTCTCACCAACAAAGAAAACTACCGCGAAATTGCGCAAAAAGTTTTGGCCGTGATCTCCGACCAGGTGCGCCGTTACCCGTCCGGGTTCGGCTACGCTCTCTCCGCAATGGACTTCCTGCTCTCCAGTCCCAAAGAAGTCGCCATTGTCGGCAAAGACGAAGCGGACATTCAACCTTTGCTTCAGGAAACCTGGCGCAAGTATCTGCCCAACAAAGTAGTTGCACCCGGCTCGATCGACGACTCAGAAGCTATCGCCTCAATCCCACTCCTCGAAAACCGCCCGCTACTCGACGGCCGCGCCACGGCCTACGTCTGCGAGAACTACACCTGCAAGCAGCCGGTCACCTCAACAGCGGATCTGCAATCTCAACTGGAGTCCGTGTTAATCCGTGTAAATCCGTTGGCCAAACCTTGACGGAAACGCACTGAAACGCCTATAGTTGTGCACGTGCCAACACTGTTTGGCACGTTCCCAAACCCAGTTCCTTGCCCTAAGCGCCCCATGCTGAAATTTAACTCTCCAGCTACTGCTCTATTCGCCGCAATTTCTGTGGTCAGCCTCGGACTGCTCCTGCTGGACAAAGGCATTGCGATCGTCTTCGTTGCCGTCGTGATCTCGGCGCTCTTCTACCTCGCTTACAACTTCAACGAAAAGCGTTTGCGAGAACTGAGCGAAGCCGAAGCCGAACGCGCCCGGCACGCCGAAGAGATGGCCACGATTCACATGAACACCATCGAGTCGCTGGCGATCGCGATCGACGCGAAGGACCAGACGACGCACGGTCACGTACGCCGCACGCAGATCTACGCGACGCAGATGGGTAAACTATTTAACGTCCCGGAATCGGAGCTGAGCGCGTTGCACGCGGGCGCGCTGTTGCACGACATCGGCAAGCTCGCCGTTCCGGAGTACATCCTCAACAAACCGGGCAAACTCACCGAAGCAGAGTTCGCCAAGATGAAGATTCATCCGACCGTCGGCGGCGATATTCTAAAACGCGTCAACTTCCCTTACCCGGTCGAAGATATCGTGCGCTATCACCACGAGAAGTGGGACGGCAGCGGCTATCCGAAAGGTCTGAAGGGCGAACAAATCCCGCTTATCGCGCGCATCATTTCGGTCGTCGATTTCTATGACGCGACGCGTTGCGATCGTCCGTATCGCAAAGGAATGAAGCGCGAGGATTCGCTGGCGCTGTTGAACAACATGGTCGGCACGGCGTTCGATCCGAGGGTCGTGAAGAAGTTTGCCGAACACGTTGAAGAGTTTGATCGACTGATTGCTTCAGAAGACATTCAGGAACAAGTCGCGTCAGCGTCTGTGATCGACACTGAAACCAGCACCAAGCCCGATGCTGGTTTGGCTTCCGACATTTTGGGTACGCCGGTCGAGGAACAGAGTGGATTCCGTTCTATTTCCGAGGCACAACGCGAAGTGTTCGCGCTTCACGAAATCGCGCAAACGATCGGTTCGTCGCTGAATTTGAGCGACACGGTCACGCTGGTGGCCAACAAGTTGAAGGCGATTGTTCCGTTTGATAGTTGCGTGATCTTCCTCGTCAACGAACGATCGGGCAAAGCGGTTGCGGCGCATGCAGTTGGTGAAGAAGCGGAACTGTTTTCCAGCCGGCGCATCACCATTGGCGAGGGCATTACTGGCTGGGCAATAGCGAACGGCCGCTCGATGTGTAACGCGTCTCCGGAACTGGATATGGTCGGTATCTCCGATGAGATCGTGAAACGTTTTCGCGGCGTGCTGGTGTCACCGTTGGTGCGCGACGACGGCGCGTTTGGCGCGATCTCGCTGTATTCACAGAGCCGCACTTCTTACACGACCGAACACGTGCGTTTGCTGGAATCGGTTTGTCAGCACGCCTCGAGCGCGCTGAACAATGCACTGACTTACGAAAAGACGCGTGAAAGCGCACTTGTCGATCCGTTGACTGAACTGCCAAATGCGCGTGGGTTCTACATGATGCTCGAGCAGCGTATCGCGGAGTGCCAGCGAATGAATCGCGAGTCGCTTGCGGTGCTTTGCATGGACATCGACGACTTCAAGGTAGTTAACGACCAGTACGGCCATTCGATTGGCGATCGGTTGTTGGCGAGTGTGGCGGGCGTCGTGCGGCGCGAGCTGCGCCAGATGGACATTCTCACGCGCTACGCGGGCGACGAGTTTGTCGCGATCATGCCGATGGCTTCGAGCAAGATGGCCGCGTCGATTGCGGATCGCGTCCGGAACACGGTTGAAGAGCAACTCTTTTCGGTACGGAACGATACGATGATCGGTTTGGGCGTGAGTTTGGGAGTTGCGTGTTTCCCTGAAGATGGAGAGACGAGTGAAGAACTGCTAACCGCCGCCGCGCGCCGAATGCAGCGCGACAAGCACGCCCGCAAAACAATTCTCACCGTAGCCGGCGCCGGCGTCAGCTCCATCGACATGATGACGTAGTCACAATAAACACAAGAGAATAAAGAGGCACAAGCAAAACCACTCCGGTGGGTCTTGTGCCTTTTTGTGGTGCAGCCCTTTTGTGGCTATAATCTGAGTTTTCCAAAACTACCCATGAGCAAACAAACAGCAGCACCACCCTCCCGAGCAGGAGCCGAAGAGCAAAGCTCCACCGGCGTGATCGATGCGCCAAACCAGGTAGATCGAAATCAACTCGCCCGCGAACACGAAGAAGTCAAAGAACGCCAGAAAGATCGTTTCACCGGGCTCAACCAGGAACAACTCATCGGCCTGTACCGCCAGATGCAGCTGATTCGCCGTTTCGAGGAGAAGTCAGCGGAAGCCTACGTCGCGGGCAAGATCGGCGGCTTTTGTCACCTTTACATCGGCCAGGAAGCGGTGGCGGTTGGCGCCATCTCCGCGATTCGCAAAGACGATTACGTGTTTGCCAGCTATCGCGAACACGGCCATGCACTCGCCAAGGGAATGTCCGCGCGCTCGATCATGGCGGAGTTGTTTGGCAAAGCGACGGGTTGCTCGAAAGGCAAGGGCGGCTCGATGCACATGTTTGATAAGGAACTCGGCTTCCTCGGCGGTCACGCGATTGTCGGCGGCCAAATCCCGCTCGCAACCGGCGCGGCGTTCGCCTCGATGTACCAGAGCACGGATCAAGTGACGCTCTGTTTCTTCGGCGAAGCCGCGGTGAACCAGGGTGCGTTTCACGAGTCGCTGAACATGGCCCAGCTTTGGAAACTTCCCTGCATTTACATCTGCGAAAACAATCAATACGGCATGGGCACTTCGCTCGCCCGCGCCATGTCGTTGAGCGATATTTCGAAGAAGGGTTGCGCGTACGAGATGGCGTCGGAGTTTGTCGACGGCATGGACGTGCTGGCCGTGCGTGAAGCTGTGATGCGCGCGGTTGAACGTGGCCGTAAAGAGTCGCTACCGACGTTGCTCGAAGTTCGCACCTATCGCTTCATGGGCCACTCGATGTCCGATCCGGGCAACTATCGCACGCGCGCGGAGATCGAGAAGTATCAGGAACGCGATCCGATCAAGCTCTTTTCCGCGAGCTTGATCGAAGAGAAAGTGATCGATGAAGCAGGTCTCAAGGAGATCGACAAGCAGCTCCACGAAGAAGTGGAAGACGCGTTTCGCTTCGCCGACGAGAGTCCTTTGCCGGACCCGGCTGAACTCTACACAGAGGTCTACGCCAATCCGATCGATCCATCCCGGAACAAATAGCATCCATGTCGACTATCACCATACGCGAAGCGCTTAATCAGGCGATCAAGGAAGAGTTAGCCCGCGACGACAAAGTTTTCATCATGGGCGAGGAAGTGGCTGCCTACGATGGCGCCTACAAAGTCACCAAAGGTCTGCTCCACGAGTTTGGACCACGGCGAGTGATCGATACACCGATCACGGAGCTTGGTTTTGCCGGACTCGGAGTCGGTGCGGCGATGGTCGGTCTACGGCCGATCGTCGAGTTCATGACCTTCAACTTCTCGATCCTGGCAACGGATCAAATCATTAATTCGGCTGCGAAGATGCTTTACATGTCGGGCGGCCAGTTCAAGATCCCGATCGTGTTTCGCGGGCCGGGCGGTTCGGCGTTTCAGGTTTCGTCGCAACACTCGCAAGCGATCGAATCGTGGTACGCGTACTTTCCGGGAATCAAAGTCGTGATGCCTTCGACGCCCGCGGACGCCAAGGGACTACTGAAGTCCGCGATTCGCGATGACGATCCGGTCGTGTTCATCGAACAGGAACGAATGTACGGCAACAAGGGTGAAGTTCCTGACGATCCCGATTTTACGATTCCGCTCGGAGTCGCCGACGTCAAACGTGAAGGAAAAGACGTGACGATTGTCGCGCGTTCGTTGATGGTGCCGGTGGCGTTGAAAGCCGCCGAGCAACTCGAGCAGCAAGGCGTGTCGTGTGAAGTGATCGACCCGCGCACGATTCGTCCGCTCGACATCGACACGATTGTTGAATCAGTAAAGAAGACGAATCGCGTGGTAGTGGCTGAAGAGTCGCATCCGATCTGCGGCGTAGGCGCCGAGATCAGTATGCAGATCATTGAGCGCGCTTTCGATTATCTCGACGCTCCGATCAAACGCGTTTCGGGCGCTGATGTGCCGATGCCGTACGCGAAGAACCTGGAAAACTTGGCGATACCCGATGTGAACAGTATCGTCGCCGCTGTGCGTGAAGTCGCATATCTCGATTAGCCACAAAGAAGCACAAAAGTGGGGTTTGTTCTTGTGCTTCTTTATGGCGTAAGGAACGCTGGATGGCAACAAAGGTAATCATGCCGAAGCTCTCCCCAACGATGGAGGAGGGACAGATCGCGCGCTGGCTGAAGAAAGAGGGCGACAAGGTCGCCATGGGCGAGCCGCTCGCGGAAATCGACACCGACAAAGCGACGATGGAAATGCAGGCACTGGCAAACGGTGTCCTGCGTAAGATTATTATTGGTGAGGGACAGTCGGCGCCGCTCGGAGTACCGATCGCGATCATCGGTGAGGCTGAGGAAGATATCTCT
>DATEHX010000418.1:0-37195 GCA_035279345.1 Pyrinomonadaceae bacterium
TTGGACGTGCACGTCTCGCATCGACGTTTTGTTGCGTCACGTTGACGAACTCGCCGAGCATGGACTGAAGAATGTCTATGTAGGCATCGAGTCGATGAATGACGTTTCGTTAAAGATGGTCCGGAAGTGCTCCTCTGCAAATAAGACGGCGAATTTGTTGAACCGGTTGGCAGAGCTCGGCAGTTTTGCGTTCGGTACGTACATGATCTGTATGGACAACGATACCGAAGAGAGTGTCAAAGAAGACATCGAAAAGCTTTCTCACTTCGAGGCACTCTACGGCGCGATCTTCTGGATCACCACGCCGTTCCCGGGTACGGATCTTTGGGACGAGATGGAACAGCAGGGACGCATCGTGGACCGGGATTGGAAGAAGTACACGGCGCTTCACCTCGTCAATTCACATCCGAACTTCACGCCCGAGGAAGCTCGCAAGCTGCTTTATCATTGCGTGAAGAGTCATTGTCACCCGATGAATTTCCGCAAGGAGAAGATCGTTCGCCGTTGGAACAAGCTCGAGCGGAGCGGTCCGGATCTCAAACCCGCTGGGCCATACAAGGTCGAGGCCGAACCGTGGGTGAATCCTCCGGTAACCGAATGGCGGCCGCTCTCGGACGCGCAACCGGCCCTCAGCGAGGATTTCATTCAACTACACAGCAGCATTCACGAAATTCAGGAAGGGAATCTCGTGCAGTTGAGCAGGACCTAAGTTTGCCATGCTTTCTTTGACAGGATTGCAGAATTGACAAGATAGCTATTTGCTTAATCTTGTTAATTCTGTGAATCCTGTCCACGACTTTGAACTTCACCCAACTCATACGTGGGTTTGCGCGGCGGTTTCCTCAGCGCGAGGCCGTGGCGACAGACAATCGTTCGGAAACTTTTTCCGAGTTCTGGCGCCATATTGCCGCGGCGGGACAGTTTTATCTCGACTCCGGAGTCACCTTTGGAGATCGGGTGATCCTGATCCTGCCGAATAGTCACGAGTTCCTTCACTACCATTTCGGCGCGCTGAAAAATGGCATCGTCTCGGTTCCGGTGCGGTACGACTACACGGGTTGGGAAGTGCGGCGCATGGCGCTCAACTGCGAACCACGGCTTGTAGTTTCTACGTCGGAATGGCTCGAGAAGAACCAGGCGCAACTCAGCTTACCGGCCGGTACATCACTGATCTCAATCGAAGAGGCAAGCACTCGAACCCGGCCCGGCAGCGACGAAGTCACGCCGGTCAATAATCAAACAATCGCCAGCATTCATTATTCTTACTTCGGCGGCGGGCATCCGAAGGGCGCAATGCTGACGCATGCCAATCACATCTACGCAGCGACCGGATACGCGCGTCATCAGGGTTTTCGTCCGACCGATCGAATCCTGGTCATGTTGCCGATGTGCCACGTTTACGCACTGTCAGGATGCGTCAACGCCGGGCTTGTTCGTGGCGGCACACTCGTGCCGACCACTCATTTCATGCCGGGTAGTCTTCTCAAAGACGTCGAACGCCATCACGTCACGATTTTCAGTTCCGTTCCTTCTGTCTTTGAATGTCTTGCCAACTACAAGAAGAAGAGCAAATTCGATCTCAGCTCGCTGCGGTTGCTCGTAACCGGCGGCGCCTACATGCCTGCTGACGAACAGCATGCGTTTGAAAGTGCGTTGGGAACGGAGATGGTCCAGGGGTACGGTTTGACCGAATGTTTGCCGGTTATCTGTAATCCGTCTGGTCCAGGTAACCGCCGCGGCACTCTCGGCATTCCCGGACGGCGCGACATCTTTATCAGGATCATCGGCCCTGATGGACAACTGTTACCGGCCGGTGAGGTCGGAGAAGTTCAGATCAAAAGCACCACGAGCATGGCCGGTTATTATCGTCTGCCGGAGGAGACTCCGCGGATGTTCGCGGGTGAATGGCTACGCACGGGTGATATTGGCTCGCTCGACAGCGACGGTTATCTTCACTTCAGCGGAATGTCGAAGCCGATTCTGAATCTCAATGGAAACAAGGTCGATCCTTTGGAAGTGCGAGCCGCGATCCTCGAGCATCCGGCAGTTGCGAGCGTTGAGATTTGGGCCGAACCGAACGGCAGTGAGAACTGTCAGAATGGCGACGTGCGAATTCACGCGAAGGTGATCCCGCAGAGAAACACGTCTGTGATCGGATCTGAAATTCGTGCTTTTTGTTCGAGCCGCCTGGCGGGCTACAAAGTTCCGCAGACCATTGTAGTGGAACAGTCTTCCTAGTCCTCACGCGTGAGAAACTTTTCCGCAGCCTCACGAATAGCTGAAGGGAATGGACACGATTTGCGCGCCTGTCGATCCATGTGAACACCTGTCAGTTCACACGTTGCCGCTATCTCATCGCGCTCGAGGTTCAACATGTCGTGTTGAAAGCGGATGACCTTGTCGCGAATCTCGAGGACGCGCGAGTAAATCTTGATAACGTCGCCCGCGAGGAGTTCCTGTTTGTAAGAGATAACCTGTTGCACGGCGACCATGCCACGTTGCTGTTCGCGCAGGTACGAAGGCGTGATACCGATTTCGGCAAACAAGCTCCACGTGGCTTCGTCGAACTTACCAACGTACCACATGACATTCATGTGGCCCACGTGATCGCATTGCCACGGGTAAACAGTTCCTCTGTAAGTAAGAATATCCAAGCTCACACCACGTTAGTAGACAGGATGCACAGAATTAACAAGACTGGCAAAGGAAATAAGCAATCTTGTCCATTCCGAGGCTACTCGTAAGCATAACCCAGGCGTTCGACATTCATCACTTCGCGAACCTTTATCGCAAACGGATCGAGCGTCGCGTCCAGCAGCGACTCCGGTAGAGTTGCTTCCGGTTGTGCCTGCTGCCACTGCGACCAGATCCGATCGACATTCGCGATATGAAACCAGAAGATCGGATCGTAAGCAGCGTAATCGTTGTCGTTTATGTGCCCACCAACCCAGGCACGAAATCCATCCGACGCTTCTTCCATTAGACGGTTGAAGTCTTCGAAACTCTGTTGCTCGAACGCCAGCTTTACTTTCTCGGCCGAAGGTTTTAGATCCGCGGCCTTGCCCGGATTCCGCTCAGTCAGAAATTCATGACCGATACAATCGATCGGCGCGCGGCAAAACTGATTCAGCCAAACACCCTGATCCTTATCAGCGTACGCAACTTTTCTGAGTCGTCCCGGAATGCCTTTGATGATCGCGGCCGGCTCGGTCCAATCCCAATATGCAGGATTCACACCCGGCCACAGACGAGCCAGCACACGCTCAAACGACAATAGATATGCGCGGTGCCAGGGGAGAAACAACTCAGTCGGCGGACGATGAGGCTGGCCGGGTTTTCCGTAAACACCGGCGATGTGCTGGTAGCCGCCGAATCCTTCCACCGCGACCATGGCCTCGAAGCCATCGTTAAGGCCCTGCAATTCGGTCTTGTCGAGTTTGAGTAGGTTCTTCCGAATACGCATTCAACTGACCTACTTTCTATTTCGGGTTACGAACGAGTTTGCGAAGCTTCTCCCGCGCGAACTCCGCGTAAAGACCCACGCGCATGGAAAGCGGGATTCGATCCGGTTGTAGTTGGTCCAACAGATAACGTTCGCGCATGTCCTGTCTGCGGAGTTTTCCCGACGAGGTTTTGAGAACTGTTCCCGGGCTGACGAGTTTGATGACGTCGACGCTGGTTGCGATCTGATCGAGCACGGTCCGTCTGATCTCGTTCTTGAGACGGCTGTGTTCGTTGTTATTCCGGATTCTCGTCTCACAGATCAGCACGAGTTCTTCCGTGCCTTTGGTTTGATTAGCAATCGAGAACGCCACGCAGCAACCAGCGCGCACGCCTTTCACGGATGAGGCCGCGCGCTCGACGTCCTGCGGATAGACGTTTTTTCCACCTTTGATGATCAGGTCTTTACTGCGGCCGGTCACGAAGAGATGACCGCCCGCCATGTAACCGAGATCGCCCGTACGCAGCCAACCGTCGCGGATCGTTTCCGCCGTCGCTTCAGGGTCGCGGTAATAACCAAGCATGACCGATGGACCAGAGAGTTCTATTTCGCCCACTAATCGTTCTTCTTTCCGGTTACCTTCGCCGTCCACAACTCGAACGTCGTGACCGGGCATCCCGCCGCCGACCGAGACCCACTCGACTGTTTCCAATGAATTATCCGAAGTAACCGGCTTCGCAACGCCTTCGGTTTCAAACAACTTGCGATCGACGCGATCGAGATGAGTCGGCGCTTCGGGTTCGGGAAAACTCGCGGCGAGCGTGAATTCCGCCAGCCCGTAAACCGGGTAAAATGCGTTGGCCTTGAAGCCTTTGGCAGTGAATCTCTCGGTGAATTTTCTGATCGTTTCAGGATGGACCGGCTCGGCGCCGCAATAGGCAAGCCGCCAGCGACTCAGATCGAGATGCTCGATTTCGCGATCGGCGATCTTGCGTGTACACAATACGTAAGCGAAGTTTGGCGCCGTGCTATGGCACACACCGTAACGTGAAAGCGCGTTCAGCCATCTGCTCGGCCGGTTCATAAACGCTTCGGGCGGCATCAGTACCAGACCGACTCGCCACAACATCGCGTTTAGTACGTGACCGATCAATCCCATGTCGTGAAACAGCGGCAACCAGCAACACGCGACGTCGCCATCGCGAAATCCTCCGGCGGTTCCGATTGCCTTAATGTTCGCAAACAAATTCGCGTGGCTGAGCGTGACGCCTTTGGGTTTGCCGGTGCTTCCGGAAGTGAACTGGATAATCGCCGGATCGGACGATTCAACCGGAACGGGTTCGTCCAGCGTTGCTTCAGCCAGCAACAACTCCGTCTCTTCGACGATCTTCTGCAACGCGTTTCGCGAACTACGACGCGCGAGGCGAAACAGCGGCATCCATGTGGTGCCAACAACGGTCAGTGCCGGCTCGCAAATCTGCGCCAGCCGATTCAGATGTCCGCCTAACTGAGAAAGGCTTCGCGGCGGCGCGATCGGAACTGCGATCGCACCCAACATTTGGCAACCGTAAAAAGCAGCGAGGAATGCGGGACCGGTAGAAAGAAATAGAAAAACGCGATCGCCTTTGCGAACACCGTGACGTTGAAAACACGAAGCAGCGCGACAAGCGAGTTCGTAAACTTCGTGGTACTGAAAAAGCCGCGCTTCATCATCGCCTTCCGCCGGTTTGATGCCCGGCAACGGAGGACCATCGACAAAGAGTAGCCTGACGTCATCGCCCTGAGGACCTTCGGCGCGCTCCTGAAGCATACGCCCGAGTGTCGTTGCCGTGCTGAACGCAATTTGGCGCAGTGGTGGATTAACGATCGGGGGAGACAATTGTGAGGCAGCAGTCATGGGTTAAAACGCTGACTCAAAACGGTTAACGACTAACGTTCAATTCATCGGCCAGAATCTCGAGCAGACGGTCCTGAGCCGTGTGAAGAAAGAAATGATTACCGGGCAAGTGTCGAAGCGTGAAGGTCCCAGTCGTCTGTTCACGCCAGGCTGCTAGTTCTTCGTGTTTGACTATGTGATCGTCTACGCCACCCAATGCAGTTATCGGACATGTGAGCGGCGGCTGTGGTGAATACGTGTAGGTCTGGATCATCTCAAAGTCCGCGCGCACCGCAGGCAACATGAGTCGAATGAACCTTGGATTGTCCAGTAATTCCTTCGCAGATCCACCAAGCGAGTGTAGCTTATCAAGAAATTCGGCTTGTGGCAGGTCAAAACTGGGTTTCTCGCGGCGCGGCAACTGCGGCGCGCGGAACCCCGAGACAAAGAGATGCGCGGGTTCGATGCCGTATTCGTCTCGCAGCCGGCGGGCCAGTTCAAAGCTGATCGCCGCTCCCATGCTGTGTCCAAATAGCGCGAATGGTTTTTTCAAGTACGGTTGCAACTCGTGCGCTAGCACTTCAACCAACTCCAAGAGTCTTCTGTAGGGACTCTCGAGCAAACGCCCGCCACGACCGGGCAGTTGCAATGGACAAACCTCGATCTCTGAAGGAAGGCCAACGGACCAACTGTGGAAGATATCGCTTCCGCCTCCGGCGTACGGGCAACAGAACAGCCGTAAGGTAGCTTCGTCATTCCGCTTCCGATTGAGCACCCACTTGCTCATGCGCAGCAATATTACAGGTGACGAATTGATCTTGTTAAGGACGCCGCTTAGTAGTATTGTCCGCAACACCCTCGATTCCGTTCTGCGACTGATTACGCGCCACTGGACGCATGGAACATGGCGAACAGGCTGAGAGTCGTCCTCATAAAACCGAGTAAGTACGCCCTTGACGGATACGTTGAGCGGTTCCGTTGGGGCTTTATGCCAAACAGTACCCTGCCTCACATTCGCAGTCTGACTCCCGATCGAATCGACTCAACCGATGTTGAGATACATACGATCGACGAATACGTTCACGGAAGTCCGGCGTATCTCGATCTGCTTCGTCGTGTTGATGGAGTGACGACTCTGGTAGCGCTCGTTGGTGTGCAAAGTAATCAGTTTCATCGGGCGTTGGACCTGACAGCGTACGCGAAGAAGCACGGTTGTTTGAGCGTGATCGGAGGTGCGCACACGATGACGTGTGACACTTCGATGTTTCACGGTCGTGGTGTCAGCTTTGCGCTCGCCGAAGCGGAACTCGCGTGGCCGGCGATTTTGCGCGATGCCGCCGCGGGAGGTTTGCAACCCGTTTACGGAAACGATCAGCGTTGGCAGCGGCAGTTGGATGCGCCGGTCGTCATTCCACCTTCTCGGCAAGATCTGAAGCGCTACGTTTTTCCTTTGCTTGGTCTATATCCCGCGCGCGGTTGTCCTTTCAACTGTAACTTCTGTTCGGTGATCAAGATCGCGGGTCATCAGGTACGCAGTCAATCGATCGAAACGACGATCGCGAGTTTGAAGGCGGCCGAAGCCGCGGGCGTGCGGCTGATCATGTTCACTTCTGACAACTTCAACAAATACGCTGAAGTGTCTGAGCTCTGTTCGGCGATCGTCGATGAAAAGATCAAGCTGAAGCTCTTCGTACAATGCGACACGCAGATTTCCAAGCAGGAGCAGTTGATCGCTCTCATGGCCCGAGCGGGAGTGTTTCAGATGTTCCTCGGCGTGGAGTCTTTTGATCGCGAGATTCTACTCGGAGTACGCAAGCCGCATAACCGGCCGGAAGTTTATGAAGACATCGTACGGATGTGCCGTCAATATGGAATCAGCTCACACTTTTCGACGATGATCGGTTATCCGCACGACCGGATGACGGACATTCAGCGCCACATCGACACTCTTTGTGAGATGGGACCGACGTGGTCGTCGTTTTACGTGATGACTCCGATTCCCGGCACCGAACAATACAGCGACTTTCTGAAACAGGGATTGCTGTCGGAACCGAATCTCGATCGCTTTGATACCACTAATCTCACGTGGCAACACCCGCACCTTTCGGCCGCTGATCTGAGGTCGGCATTGTTGCTTTGTTACCGGCAGTTCTATTCGTTCAAACATGCGCGGACGATCATGAAAGATCCGAATGCGGACGGCGCGGTAACTGCATCGGGAATAGTGGGGAGTTGGGCGAATACGATATTCAACCGTTACGCCGCGGGTCCGCAAAAGAGACATCCGATGTCAGGCGGGGTGTGGCGCATAAAGTCAGACACGTTTCATGATTATATTCATCTGCGACGAGAGCTTTTTGACATCGATCTCGCGCCTCTTCCCGCCGCCTTGTCGTTGCCAGAAACCGATAAAGCATTCAACCGCGCAGCACGTCTCGCCTCACACAATTCCTAACTGCGAAAAGCATTGACAGCAGTAACTCTCAGGTATATATCACTGCGGTCATCAAGAGTCTCACACTTCTGATTCTTACGACCTCGCCAATCGCCCGACGAGCCACTCAAAGAAGTGACAACCCTAACCTCTCAATAAAGGAGTGTCGAATGTTATACAACCGAAAAGTATTGGACCGATGGCCCGTAGATACAGCCCTCAACAACAGACTGAAACAGGCCATTACACCGAAACCGTTGCCACCGTCCCTGGCGGTAGCAGCGCCTGCATTCGACTACATTGTTATCGGCGCCGGTTCGGCAGGGTGTGCGGTCGTCGCCAGCTTATTGACCGTGCCCTATGTGTCGATACTTTTAGTGGAGGCCGGCCAGGAAAATGAGGTGCCGGAGATCCAGGGGTACACCCAGGCGATGAACTTACGCGGCACGATCTACGACTGGAACGACCAGAGTCAGCCGCAGACCTGCATGGACGGACAAAAGATGCCTTACGACGCCGGTAAGGTTGACGGAGGCAGCAGTTCGATCAACGGGATGATTTGGGTGAGGGGCAATCCCGCTGACTACGATGGTTGGGCTGCTCTTGGTAACCCGGGATGGGACTATCCATCAGTGTTGCCTGTTTTCAAGAGGCAGGAGCAATGGGCTGGAGCGGGATCGCCGTATCGCGGAGAAGCAGGACCGATATACATAACCAAGGAACTGACAACCAATCCCGTCTCGGTGGATTTCCTGAAGGCAATCACGAAGATGGGCTATCAGGCGAACGACGATTACAATGCGGCAACTCAATACGGCGTTGCGTTTTCGCAGGTGAACGCCAAACCCGTACCCGCGCCGGTTTATGGAATCAGACAAGACTCATTCAACGCTTTCGTAACTGATAGTATTTACAAAAACCCGCAATTGACTGTCTCCAATCAAACGATGGTCACGAAGATCACGTTTGATTCCCAAAGAAACGTGTCGCAAGTGATCTTAGCGATCAACGGCGAGATCATACCGGTGACCTGCTTGCGTGAGACAATCCTGTGCGCCGGCGCCTTGCGCTCGCCTCAAATGTTGATGCTCTCGGGAATTGGCCCCGCAGCGGCATTGAAGCAGCTCGGCATACCGGTACTGGTAGATTCGCCCGGCGTGGGCCAAAACCTTCAGGATCAACTGATCAGTTTCGTAGTGCATCCCTTAGCGAAGATAGACCCGGACCACTTTTCGCCAATGTGCAACAACATCTTCACCAACGGTGCGCCCGGTGCACCACAAACGGGTGCGCCCGATTACGAAGTGCAGACGTTCTACATGAAAAACAATCCCGGCTTTCCGCCGAACCAGTACGCGGTCGGCTCCATTGCACTGCACCCGCTTAGCCGCGGTGCAATTACTTTGAGTTCAGCCAACTACACCGATCCGCCGCTGATCCAACCCAACCTTTTGTGTGACCCGCAGGATGTGCAAACGTCACTCAAGGGATTGAAGATGGTGCGGGAGATCGCAAACTACTTTGAGGCAAATTCAGACTGGTTGAGCCCCGAGACCATGCCCGGTCCGGACGTAACTACCGATCAGCAACTGATCGCTTATATGGATGAAAGCAGCGTCCCTGACTTTCATTACGTGGGGACGTGCAAGATGGGACCGGACAGCGATTCGATGGCCGTGGTCGACCCGCGGCTGCGCGTGAAAGGTGTGAACAATTTGCGAGTGGCTGATGGTTCGATCATGCCCCGGGTGATCTCGGGTAACACCAACGCGTGTTCAAACATGATCGGTGGCCGTTGTGGCGACTTCATCCTTCAGGGTTGAGGAGCAACTCGATCTTGAGTTGCTCGAGGACGTCGGTGATGGGATTAGCGACGCCGTAGCCTTCGATTCTTTGTGCTGTATTGGTGGCGCCCGGATTCGGTAGTGCTTGGGCTGTTTCGGGCGCCTCTGACATGCCGCCAAAGATCAGGCCGATGGCGTGCTGATTCCCATCAACCAGCAAAGAGCCGCTGTCTCCTTTAGCAACAAACTTCTGGAACGCCGGAGCAGCCGGCTCAACCAGCAACTGATTCTCAAAAAATGCTGACTGCCGTGTACGGTCGTAACGAATCCAAAGGTCCAGGTAGATCGAAAAGACTCGCCCTTCCGTGTAACCAGTGGTTCGCCCGAACTTGCGCGCAGACTCTCCGAGAGTAATGTCTTTCTTCGCGACGTAACCTTTCACTGCGCCAATGAACGGAAGCAGCGGCTTGTGCTGGTGCGACGCCCAGAGTTTTGCGATAGCGGCGTCGATGTGGTTGGGCTCGGTTACGTCGCCTTCGAACTTCAGCGCGGAAAAGTTAACCAGCGTCCCGATGGGCCGATTGCTTCCCGGTTCGCCCGGACTCGGCTGCATGATCAAATCGTCTTCGGCCACAGTCGCTCTTTGAAGATCGGCGAATACATGGCTGTTGCTGAGCAAGTGAGTTTCCTTCAAACGCGAGAATCTACTCTTACGCGTGCAGAAATAGCCGATGGTCCCACTAGCGCCGGTGAGATTGGTGTTTGCCCCACTGATGCCGCCGATTATTACTTCCTGGCGTTCGCGGATAGGTAAACCAGGATTTTCGGCAACTAAGAAACCAGCCGCGGGCATTTCGATCAAGACCAACGGAATACCACGATAGTCGCCCGGCAGGGCCGCGGCGCCCGATCCATGCCACAACTCCCGGCCAGCGTCATTAACAAAGACCTGAATGCAATACTGTTCGGGGTTGCCGGCGAGCATTCCGATTCCCACCGCATGAATGTTATTTGACACACCCAGAGGCAGAAATCGCCGGCTCAACTCGCTCTTGATCCTGACCACTCGTCTCAGCAGGCGGTGGTTGCGGCGCCGCGGACGACGCCTTAACGCGCGGAGCCGCAGGTATCTATTCACGAGCAACCACGTCACCGCGGTTAGCGCAAGTGCGCCGAGGATCCACGTGATTGCGTCGTAGTAGTAATAGAAACTGATCCCGCCTTCAGCGTTGGGTCCGGACCAGATCAAGTGTCTTTCAAGTAAGAGTAGGCCCATCTGTTTTTTCTCAGAGATCGTCGATTGAACCTGGCTTGTCCACCACGATCGGATGACAAAATTCCTGCTGATTGATCGACTCGACACTGGCGTCTTCGACGATCGGCGTCAGTTCGAATTGTTGGCCGGAAGGGCTGGCGAGATATTTGTAATAGTCGGGCATGTCGCTGTAGATAGCATTGGCGTTGTAGTCCATGTTCTTGATTTCGATTCTGAAGGGAAGACCATCAACGCGAGGCAGCGAATGTGTTTCTTCCCGATCGCCAATGCGAATCGTCAACTGGACTTCCGCGCCTTCGATCTTGACGCCGATCGTTTCCGCCACATTGCCGAAGACCTCGCTCGGCTTTGTCAGGCCGCTCGCGTCTTTTTCTATCTTTTCGAAAAACAGGTTGCGGTCGAGCTTGTGGGCGTAGAACAGGCCGTTGCTGATGTAAATTTTGGTTAGCGGATAACGTTGGTTCGGGCTGGCCTGTAGCGTTGAATCGCCGTGCAGCGTGCTCATATTTACGAACCAGCGAAAATCATTAACATCGTGGGCGCCAAGCCGATCGAACTCTCCGGGTTGATAAATCTCATAGCCGGCGATTGGTGGATTACCGGAAGCTTTGATTTCGATAGAAACGTCGTCCTTGGGAAGGTTTTCATACGTCGCGACATCCTTGTAAACGACGACGTCTTTCTCAGCGCCGTCCTGATAAACGGGCCGTTGAATCTTGATCGTCAATACGTGTTTGTTGTCACGAATGCCGGCGATTTCACCTCGTTGGCGGTCCTTGTTGAAGCAGACAATTCCGAGGCCGGTAAATCTAACGAGTGCAGTAGCGGAACTTTCCTGGATGGGCATCATCTTCTCCTGAGATTGGGTTATTAAAGAGCTAACAGATAGGAGTGACTTTTGAGTGTGAGACGTAACGCTGTCAAAGACTAAGTGCAATACCATCTACCGAGCATTTTCCCGCAGCCGGAGGTTCGTTGCTTTGAGACGTTTAGCTCCCTCGGTAGCCGTTGTGCATTAGCCGTTACTTTGATCTGCCAAACGTATTTGTAAAAGACAGTGGCCGCTTTACATTCTTTGACGAACACGATGTAAGGTTCACGCGGGACCAGAATGGCTTCGGCTTCTTCTCCGTCTCGAGTGTTCTCGCGAATGACCTTTTGACGGTCGCGTTCGACACTCTCGCGCCACGCAGCACCGTAAGTATCGATGATGATCTTACTTTCGCGGCTTTCGTCAGCCTCCGTGCACTTCGACTCCGGTTTTGAATCACGCTCAGGCTCGCGTACGCGCTCGCCATCGCCGTTGAAGTCAGCCGATCCATCCTGCGTGAGATTGTCAAAGGAACGATTGAACGGCTTGAAATTCGTTTTGTCGCGGAGGGGAGTGACACTGTAACTACCGCCCGCACGCAGATCGCTGAACGCGTAATACCCGCTTCCATCGGTCGTCGCTGTGGTTAACTTTGAACCTTCGAGCCTGACTTTAACGCCCGCCACAGGCTGACCGCCGACAGTCACTCGTCCGCTGATTCTGTGGAAAACAGTCGGCGGAGGTGACGTGTCTGAAGTCGAAGTTGGCGACGTCGAATCTGTAGTTGGAGACGACGAGTCATCGGTTGGAGTCGACGTGTCTGAGTGTGGGTTTGACGAGTCTGAAGTTGAAGTTGGCGCTGTCGAATCTGTAGTTGGAGTTGACGAGTCTACCGTAGGAGATGGTGACGGCGATTCCGCGGGTAACAAAAATTCCGCTGGCCACGCGCCGGGTAACGACGTCGCGGAGCGTGAGGGCAAAGCAGCTAAAGATTGCCTCACCGGCGGTATAGTGCTGGCCGTTGTTGTTTCGACTTCGTAAGACCTCGAGACGACCATGGCCAGGATCAACGTCGTCATCCCGCCCAGAGCAAGACGCCGCCATCTTACTTTGCGCCGCTGTTTTCTTACTGTCTGCGTCTTCTCTTCAATAACCCGAACACCTTCCTGCCATCGCTCACTGGCCGAAGCCACGCTGAGCAATGGCATTCCGTCCGCCAGGCAAAACGCCAGCGATTCATCAGCGTAAAAGGCGCTACATTTTGGACAGGTACGAATCATCGTCAGTAGGTGGCGTAACCACCGAACAGTGAAAACGCGGCCCAATAAAACGGAGCACTCGTTTCGTCCCGGCTCATCAGTTGAAGCTGAGCTTGTCTCAGGCTCTCAGCAGACGTCATTCCTTTTTGTTTACGATTGCTGTGAAAGGCGATCATCAAATCTTTGGTGGGTGCTGAGTCGACGCGCCATTGACTCGCGATCACAACCGGCGCGCCTAAAGCCAGCAACGTGCGCGCAGCGCCGATGGCGCCTTCGCTTTTGTTGTAGCGCTCGAGAAAGGTCTCGCACGCAGACAGGACCACCAGCTTCGCGAGCGGCAGTTTGTACGCGGCGAGTTCGGACAAACGGAGGTCGCCGCCCGCGAAGAGGAGTCTTGAATTTCCTGGAGACTCGCGGTTCGCCACGAAGTGTCCGGCGAAGTGAATCACTTCAACACCGGTAAAGCTGCGCAGAAACTTCTCCTTTGTAGCTTCGTCACCAAATAGTGTTTGAGACTTTCGATAGTTTGCAGCCGTGGTCCTGGCTTCGGACTCTGCGTCTTCGAGGTCAGGCAGATTAGGATTTTCTTCGCGGTCAAAACGAGGGTTACCGACGCTTAGCAAACGCTCGTCCCTGACTTGCTCTTTTCGTTGCGCATTTTCGCTGGCGAGAATCAGCACCGTGGCACTCGGCGCGTAAAACAAAGCATAGTCTTCCAACAAATACCTTCCGGCCGGCGAAACGAGCGTGGCAAACGCGAGTTGATGCAGCGACTTATCAGGAACGAGGCAAAGCTGTTGGTCGCGCGTGAGATCGGACGGGATCAAAAGCTGATAGAGCTCTTGCGCCGCCTGCTTGATTGCGGCGGGCTTCGCTTTGTTCATGATCGACGCCTGGTATGCGTCGATTTTTTCTTCCAGTTCGTTTGCCGTGATCGGTTTTTCGAGCGAGTCGAAACGCCGCTTCGACACGATCCAGATCGCGAGTTTGTCCGGCAACAAGGTGTACTGAACGAGTTGCACTTGTGGCGGCAGGCGCTGCTGGATTTGTGTCAAGGGAAGAGGTTTTGCAATCGACGCGTAGTCCTTTTCGACTTCAGCGATTGGCTTGTCCGAGTTAACAAACTCCAACAACGAGCGGGCCCGCGCCGCTTCGCTGAACTCAAACGCCGTGCGAGGATCGTTTTGCTTTATCGCATTCGCCGCGGCGGCATCGAAGACGATCTGCTCGTTGTCGAAGAATGCCTGACGTGAACTATCCTCACGAACGGTGGTTCGATAATCCTCGGCCAGTTTCAAGACTATCTTCAGCTCACTGGAAAAATCCTCGTTTCGATCAAGTTGCTGAAAACAGAACAACCGGCCCTTATGAGCCTGGTACAAACTGTCAGTGACTTCGGGAAACTGGGCGTACAGTTCGAGCGCTTTGTCGTAATTCGTCAAAGCCTCGTTCCAATTGCTGGTCCGGCTCTTGAGATCGGCAAGCAGGAGATAGATTCTGGCTGTCGTGCGCGTGTTCTCAGGCGAGGGGTCACGAGCAAGAACAAGTTGCATTGACTGCTCCGCATATCTCTGTGCGGCAGGGAAGTCGTCCTTGCCCATCGCCGCGTCGATCATGCGACGCAGTGAGTCGTTAACGCTGCTGGTGTTGGGCGACGTGTCCGTCTCCTGAGTAATCCTTAAGTGCTCGCGCGACAGGCTCAAAGAGGTCGAGAAGAATTTCAGCTTCAACGAAAGAAACGCCAGCGTACCCTTGTCGCGCCGCGATTGGCCCAGGCTTTCGAAATAGACTTCTTTGTCCGAAAGCATCTTACCTGCATAAAACAAGGCTGCCTCAAACTCGCCAATCTCGGCATAATTCAGTGCGAGCGCATCAACCGTGTGCTGAACTTCGAAAGTGTTGTTTGTGGTTTCCGCCAGACGTAATGCAGTCTTGAGGTTTTTGGCAGACTCGGATAACCGGTTCTGACGATAGTCGCCCATGCCGAGCGAGTAGTAGGCGCGAGGCAACAGGATCGAGAACTTCCTGGTTTCTGCCTTGGCGATCACGTCTGACAAGCGCGAACGGCTTTCGGCAACCTGTCCCACGTCGGGGAGAAGTTGGGCCGCCCAGGTTTCTGCGATCGTGGCTTCGCCTGCGTCTCCGAGTTGTGCGAATTGATTCCGGCTGCTCTCGAATTCTGAGATGGCTGTTCTCAAATTTTTCTCATCAATAGCCTTGAGTCCGCGCGTAAAAGCATTCTTTGCTTGCAGCAGCCGTTCGACTTTATCCGGGTGCACGTGTTCGTAGAATCCGGCTAGATCCAAAACAAAAGAATCACCGTTTTGCTCCTGGTCCAGCTCGCCGAGGTAAATCATTGCCTCGAGGCTCTCTTGGGCTTGAGCCTCGTCGCCACGTTGCTTCGCGTCGAGAAAAGTTCGGGAGAGCTGTAGCGGAACCATCGAGCCGCGCAATAGACCTTTGGTGTCGTTATGAATCTGCTGAACGCGTGCTGACTGTCGATTGCGAAAGGCATTGAGGAAGTCAGACAGCACCTCGTCGCCGGTCTTGTTGAACCGCGCTTTTGCGGCTTCTATTCGAGCCAGGTTTTTCCGTGCTTCATCGGCCCACGGTGATGACGAATCTTTTTGCAGATAGATGGTCCACGATTCTTTGGCTTCACGCGGCATGTTTAGTTCCTGCAAAGCCAGCGACTTGTTGAAGAGTGCTTCCAGCAAATTGGGATTTAGTTCCGTTGCTTTGGTGAACTCTTCCAGGCTGCGCGCGAGTTCCTCGAGTTTCTTTCCTCCCGTTTTGGCCAGCTCGAAATGAGCGACGCCAAGATCGTTATGAATCTTTGCGTTCGTATTCGCGAACTTCAGCGCGCTTTCAAATTCCCTGATTGCCTCGCCGTACTTCTGCTGAGTGAGATAAAAGACGCCGAGAGCGTGATGAGTTTCCTCGTTCGGTGTCCGTTCGGTGGCGTCGATCAAATTTATTTCAATACGCCGTAACGTTTTTTGTTCGCCTGGTTCGGGCGCGCCACGTAGTTGGACCAGAGGCGCATAACCAAATTCGGAAATGCGCGTTTCAGTGGGGCGGGCTTGCTGGTAAATGGAACGCAGTTCCGCAAGTTCGCCGGGGGTGTTTTTCCAAACGAGGTAAGCCGTCAAACCAGCTACAGCAATCAACAAAACCGCAAACGCGCCCGCATACATCGGCTGACGAAAGAACGCTCTTAACGAGGCGAAGAACGAGGACCTTTCTTTCTTCGAATTTCGGGCCAGCGCTTTTGCCCGCACGGCTTGAGTTAGTTCCACTCGCGCGCGTCTCTCCGGATCCGCCGGCAGCGTCGCACGAAAACTCTTCGCGTCTGCTTCGTTCAACCGTCCCATCACGTAATCGTTGATGATGCCGTCTTCCATAAGTTCGACCTGCGAACAGAACTCTTCATCCGCAAACAACAACTCTTCTATTCCTTCGAGCGTTGTTTCGTCCGAAATTCGACCCAAAAGATACTCGCGCAGAGTGTCTTCACTCTTTACGCTTGAACCCATCGTTCTGGCCCCCAATTTGGAGTGACGTAGCGGGACATTTTGTAACGGTCGTTAGCAAAGCCATAGTTGTTTCTTAACTCATGCATTCCTGGACACAGGTCTTCAGTTTCTGCTTGCTGCGCATGACGCGCATGCGCAGGGCGGTCTGCGTTGTTCTCAGGCTTTCGGAGATGCGCTGGTGAAGTTCTATCTTCTTTTGTTTGGTTTCCGAAAAGTAATCGAGCAGAAGATTTCGACTGTCAGAGGAAAGTCGCGCCAGGCATTTGTCCAGACACTCACTGGAAAAACTCTCCTCCTTCGGAGCGTTCGCGGCGATTGTCACCTCATCGATGTCGAGGTGCGTTCGCTCTTTCCGCAACGATTCGCGAAGGACGTTTTTGGCGACGCCGTAACAGTAAGCCATCTTGTTGTCGATCTTCTCCGCGGAGATTTTCAGGATCACGCGGTTGATGGTTTCGTCCGCGAGCTCGTCGGCAAAGTTGCAGCCGCGCAGCGAGAAGAACCTGCACAAGCGAAAGCGCAGGCGTTCGTACTCTTCACCTGCACGCTCGAAATCAGGGTTGAGCCATTCGAGAAAACTCGAAAACTTTTCCGGCGTTATTTCTTGTTTCAAGGCTGCGTCCGGCCAAAAGGGCGAGGTCCGAATAGATAGAGAGTGCGGCGGGTAGAATAACGCAAAGCTGAAAAGATGAATAGAGCCCAAGTGATGAGGAACTCGGGCTCCACCATGGGGCGAGGACTTTGCGGTCTATTTCTTCGGTCGCGGATTCAAGCCAATCGGCGCTTCACGAAAAGCTTCCATAAACACCGGCGCACTCCGCCTGCAACAACCTTAGACAGGATTACAAGATTTACAGGATGACTTGTAGAGGTAAGACGTCCACAGGCATCTTGTTAATTCTGTAAATCCTGTCCTTGCCTTACTCACGGGAGCGCTTCTTCCCTCCAGTGCGTTGTCCTGAGCGCCGAACCCTTGCAACGGCGCCCGCACCGCGAACCGGTAGGACCACCCTCATTGTTTACACGCACCCTGAGGCAGTTGCGTCCGGCCTTGAGTCCAGTCTGCGCGGTATACGTAACCTGCACCGGTTGAATGCTGTTGCTGAACGTGTTGTTCGAACCCCGTTTGCAGAATCGGATTTGCGAAATAGCTGTTGAGAAAAGATTCGCCCTGTTACCGGGAATGGTGTTTCCAACCGGAAGGCATTGAAGTGATCCACGACGGCGTGTTTGAGGGCGAAGGGATGCTAAGAACTGAACGAACGATCCAGTAGTCGTCTCTGCCGTTAACCGGATACAACGGATTGCCGATGGCGCCAACGTTGGCGTGCCGTTACGTTTCGTGGCCGAAGGTCACACGCGAGCATGAGGACGAAGTTGATCTCGTCCATAACTCTCTCAGGAGAAGAACATGCTAAAAGAAAAAATCATCGCTTTATTGTTGACGTTGGTGGTTGCGTCGTCAGTATTGGCCCAAATTCCCCGGCGAGCAGTTTCACCACCCACTACACCAGCGCAGAAACCAAACATCGTAACGGCGCCATCACTCTACAGTTGGCAGATTCGTCCCAGTGTAGTCGACGGTTATTTCTCGTCGGATTTTCCGCAACCTGTTTGCGCCTACGTGAACGGCATTCCGAAGATTTTCATCTTCACGAACTTTGCTTATTACCCCAGCATGAATTTGCAAAACCAATCGAGCGCTGTAAGAGTCGGAGAAATCACCACGCCCGCCGACAGCTATCAACTCATGCCGCACAGTTTGCCGGGTTCGCGATGGGAATTCGCGGCCACCAGCATTCTGAAGTCAGGTAACGATCACACGATCTATATCTTCGGTGGCAAGAATGCGTCCGGCGATCTTGATGAAGTTTATTCCTACACCGCGGCCGCGGGTTTTCAGTTTGTCACGAACATTCCGGCGCGGTTGGGAAAGGCAGGCGCACGTGCGGGCGCGGTCGCCCTTCCGGCGAACGGCATGATTTACCTTTTCGGAGGCGCGCAGAACGGCAACTCGGTATTGAATCAGGTCCTGGAGTTCGATCCTCAGATCGGGCAGTTCACGAGCAGGACACTGACAATGCCGGCAGCGTTTCACGGAGCGAGAGGCATGACAAAGGCGGTGGGAACAAAAAACTACATCTATCTCGTCGGCGCAAAAACGACGCCGTACGGCGCTCCCAACTCTTTGATTTATCGCTTCGAACCCCAATCCGGTCAGACCGACACCGTGAAGGATCTGAATAACCCCAGCGCGGATCTGAGTATTCCGAGTGGCTCTGGTTATCCAATGATCACGTGGGATCCGAGTGGCAACATCCGAATCATCGCCGCGAGCGGAAATGGATCCAGTGGACCGTGGACGTGGGGAAATATTCAGGCATGGATTCTGACCGATAACTACTCGCTACCTAATAGCACGGCAAAATTAACAGCGGCTCCTTATAACAATGCCGCTCGTGCGCGCGATATGGCGGGCGTTGTGAAATGCGGAAGCTCTACGTATCTGATAGGTGGGACTTACGGTCATGGTCCAACCTTCCAAAACCGGGGAATGTTGGTCGATCGGCTCAGCAACAACATCTACGGTCCCGTTCAGAGCGAGATCAAGTCGACGAGTATCTTCTAGCTCGAGCTTACAAGCGGCCGCGGTTGCAAGTCGTCTGTTACATCCGGGAAGGAACCGCGGCCGAAGAAGACGTGATGCGCGAGACGGCTGAATACAGGCAGGCGTAACACTGCGCAACCCAACTCGAGCAACTGCGGTTGACGAACGGTTGCCGCAATGCGTCGCGCCCATAACCGCGAGGCAAAGCGAGAGCGGAAAAGTTCACCTGAGTACGCTTGCAACGCCTGAGCATCGCCGGTCGATAGATACTGTGTGACAACGCTCGCGGCCAACGCGGATAGACGCATGCAAGGATCTAAACCGCCCGCTGTGAGCGGTGACACGGCGCCCGCTGCGTCGCCGATTAAGAGTCCGGTTGAGTTCGCGATGTTTCTGAGTACGCCGCCAACCGGGATGAACCCAGCGCGTGCTTCGATCTGTTTGGCGTTGCGCAAGTCGATAATGTCGGTGACGCGCGAACGAAAGTCAGTTAGCGCCGACATCGGATCGAATAACGATGGATAGCCGCCGACGCCGAGGTGCGTTTCTTCGCCGTCGTGAGCAATCCACGCGATGTAACCCGGCGCGAGTTTCGGATCGAGAAAACAAAGCAATCGCGGTGGACCATCGAGCACCGCGCCGTGAAGCACACTTTCCACACCGACAATCCATTCGCGATTCTGTTCGAGGTTCAGATCGCGAGCCACACGCGAACGCGCGCCATCCGCGCCGATCAAGTAGCGCGTCTCGATTGAGCGCGTCGAGGAATTGGAGTTAAGACGCAGTGTTAGCTTGCCGTTGGCTGCGGTGTGGCCGAGGTAGCTTGTTTGCGGCAGCCAATCGACGCCGGAATGTAAACACTGCTGCAAGTAACGCTGGTAGAGCTGGCCCATCCGGCCGATGCGAAACTCGTCGTAGCGGCTGACGAGTTCAAGCGAACGGTGCGCGGGTGAGTAAAGCGTGACGTGTTTGATCGGTGGTCCAAGACAATCGTCCGGGATGTCGAAGTCGACGAGCGTGCGGCGCACGAAGATTCCGGTGGTATGAATCTTCTGGTCGAGGGTGTTCTTCCGATCGACGAGGAGAACGTTGAGATTTTGCCGGGCGAGGAGGCGGGCACACTGGAGTCCGGCCAGTCCGGCACCGATGATAGTTACGTCGTAGCTCGTTCTCATGGACGCACACGATGTTCCTCATTAGTAGACAGGACTCACAGAATTAACAAGATTGGCTCAGGAAAAGCCCATCTTGTCCATTCTGCAAATCCTGTCAAAGACTTTTAGGGAGAGGCGGGCCGGCACTAAGTGTTTCGCATCTGTTTGATGAGCGCTTCCATGTGGCTCAGATATTTCTCGAGTGCGCCGCGGCCGGCGGTGGTCAGTTTGTATTCGGTCTTGGGCAGTCGCCCTTCGAAAAACTTGGTGCAGGAAATATAGCCTGCTTCTTCGAGTTTGCGTGCATGCACGCTCAGGTTGCCGTCAGTGGTATTCAGCAGGTTCTTCAGATCGCTGAAGCTCAACGAGTCATTCGCCGCCAGCGCACTGATGATGCCGAGGCGCAAGCGTTCGTGGATCAAGCGATCGAGATTCGGCGCCTCGCTCTTCTCGTTTGCTCGTGCGGCTTGCGTATGCGGCACCTCGGCGAGCGGTTTTTGGGGAACAGTCTTTTTTGCGGTCGATTGTTTAGCCACCGTATTTCCTCACAATAATTGCACCAAACACCACGTGCAGGCCGCCGAAGCCAACGGCCATAAACCAGTTCGCGAACGCGGGCGGCGAGAACAGCGCGAGCGCTCCGAGAGCCATCAGACAGATGCCCATGATCGGCACGACTTTAACGGAGTACATGCCGCCAGTGATCACGCCCGTTCCGTACAGCAGTAACCAAACACCGGGAATCGCGTTATGTAGTCCGGCCTGGACCAATACGATCGTCAGCAGTCCGCCGGCGATCATAGGCGGCGTCAGACTGAAAACTGCTTTTCTTCCGGGTCCGGAACCGAGCGGCATTTTAATCGAGCGCGTTTTGCGGTCCATGGACCAGCCCGCGATCAAGAGCGAGATCAGGCCTTCGGCGATCCAAACGGCGAGCCACGCATTGAATGTCGTTTGCAGGGCCGCGATGACACTGGCGATGAGAGCAGTAACGCCGATCGCGATCTCGCCCCAACCGGAGATGCCGGTGAAAGCGGTCGCGAGCTCCATCGTTTCGCGGATATAGCGAAGGTTGTCCATGGCCCGATCGTGCAGGGCCGGCGGCTCGGGTTGTGATTCGGAAATGAGCGGCACGGGCTTCATCGTTTCCGCATCTTACGCCTCTTGTGAGACTCCGGTCAAGTACTTTGCGAAGTAAAGAAGAATCGATTTGTACCGGAACGTGATATAGCAGAGTTGATGAAGAGGCTGATTACAGCTCCGTGCGTCGGAATCGTTGTGGGTGCTCTGGAACTCGGAACTCTCTTTGGCGTCCCGCCCTTGTTCGATTCTTGCCAGGGGTGCTTCCTCGGCTCAGGTAGCGACTGGGCCTACTTGTTCGCGACGTTCGGAATGATTGGCGGAGGCATCATCGGTGGAATTATCGGGTTGGCAGTAGCCGTGAAGGACGCAAACGGGCGTAGTGGATTGTTTTTGGGATGCGCAATCGGATTTGCGGTCACGGTTTTAGTTGGTATGCGCGCCCGCGTTTTCGACGACCCCTTAGCCAACTGGGTCACCGTGGCCCTCGTATTCGTACCGATGGGAGCGTCAATCGCATTTTTGTCCGCGGTTGCGACCGCCCCCAGTAAGGAACCACCAACGATGAGACCTGCTGAAGCTGAACCCAGCAGGTCTCATCGTATTTTCGAGTAAGAACCGTACCGCGAGCTACAGCCCTCTCATTCTCACCCGGCTTTAGCCGGGTGAATAGCGATCTCATTCACGGGAAACCGTTTAAACGGTTTCCTCGTTACCCTTCTAAGCGACACCGGGCTAAAGCCCGGTGTGAATGAGATGTTCAGTGCGATGGCGACAGCCACTCGATGCTTTACGGCGTCAATTCTGACGTCAGCACCGCGCCATTCAAGCTCGGAAGCACCGCGGAAATCTTCAACACTTTCCGGCTTTCCTTATCGATCCAAACAGTCTGCTTGTCTGCCTCGTTGTCGGTGGCGACTACCTCCACCTTGTAGGCGTCGAACGTGCCTGCGGGAACGGTAACGCTTTCAGTGCCGAGCACCTTCAACTGTTTGATCTGCGGCTTCTGTTTTTGCACGTCGAAATTGCGAAAACTCAAACTATAACCATCCGCCAAGGGCAGGGAAGCGATCACCTCAAACGTGCCCGCACCATCGGCAAACAACGCACCGCCGGGATCGACGTCAATCGGCTTCGCCTGGCCGTTCATCGTCGTTGCGCCGCTCAGTTTGCCAGGCGTCACGTCCATCTCGATCGTCACCGGACCTTGCTTGATGTAGCGACGCTTCAACAGCAAGCTTCCTTTTTCGATCGTACTGACGTCGACGATCGGGCCTTGCGGAGTCTCCACGGTCTCATTGACGGTCCACGCACCGTTTTCTTCCTTGATGTCTGTCTTTGCCTTGAGTGGAATTTCCTGTCCGCCCAGAGCGATAGAGGCTTTGTAGTTGTAAGTGCCCGGCCGCAGATCGACCGCGGGCTTCGGCAGATCGGCACTTGCCGTGACCATCTTCGGCATCGTCACCGTCTTTACGTCGACGTTTATTTCGTTGAGACGCTGCGACACTTCAGGCGTCATGCTTTCCTGGTAACGTCCACCGAGATACTTCGCGAGAAACTTCTCGCTGAGCGCAAACATCGCCGAGTTGTTAACCGCACGCGCAAAGCCGTGACCTTCGTCCGGCGCCACCATGTACTCGACCGGAAATCCGCGATCTCTCAATGCGATCACGATCTGATCTGATTCGCGTTTGTTGACGCGCGGATCGTTGGCGCCCTGAATCACGAGTAAAGGTGTCTTGATTTTCGAGGCCGCGGTTAATGGCGACTGGCGCAACAACTGCGCCTTTCCTTCGGGCGTGTTTGGATCGCCCATGCGCTCGTAGAAAAGCTTGCGAATCTGTTCCCAGTACGGCGGAATCGATTCGAGTAGGGTGATTAGGTTTGATGGTCCAACAATCGAAACACCGGCTGCGAAGACGTCAGGTGTAAACGCGACTCCCGCGAGCGTCGCGTAGCCTCCGTAAGATCCACCCATGATTCCGACGCGCTTCGGATCGGCAATGCCCTCGGCGATGAGATACTTCACGCCCCAGGTTATGTCGTCCTGCATTTTGTCGCCCCACTGCTTGTTTCCGGCGTCGATGAACTTCTTGCCGTAGCCCGTCGAGCCGCGGAAGTTCGGCTGCAACACGGCGTAGCCGCGATTGGCGAGAAACTGTGCGAAAGCGTTGTAGCCCCAACTGTCGCGATACCATGGACCACCGTGCGGAACGATTACCACGGGAAGATTCTTGGGTTCGACGCCTTTCGGCAAGGTCAGATAAGCCGGAACTTCCATCCCATCAGACGATTTGTATCGGACCGGCTTCATCGGCGCGAGATAAGCGCGGTTCAACTTCTCGCGCGACTGATATTGAAGCGTCAACTTCTTCGTGGTGCGATCGTAAAGATAGACCGAGCCTGGATCGGTATCGGCATTTGCGACGATGATCCAGTGCTTTTCGTCTTTGGTTGACGATCCGAAACCGATCTCCTTGCCGGGAAGTTGTTTCTGCAGGTTCTTGTAGTCAGCTTCGAACGCTTTGTCTTTCCAGTAAATTCGTTCACGATCGTCGTCGTAGGTAGTGGCGATTAGCGAATCGGAAAGTTCCGAGAAGATCGCATTGCCGAAGTCAACGCGTTTCATGGGATCTGTTTCGACCGGCTCTTCTTTGCCGGTGGTGGGGTTGAGAAGTTCGAGGCTAACCAGATCGACGCCGGTGCCTTTGTTTGTCTGAAAGTAAACTCGTTCGCCGTCCTTGTGATAACGAACCGGTCCACACGACTCAAATACATTGCAACTGTAGATCTTCGCAAACTTGTCTGCGTCAACGCGCAACACTTCAGTGTCGCCGTTCTCCGCGGAGCGGGTTGCGAGTCGCAATTGGTCTTTGAGATCGAAGTAGAAGGCGGTGATGCGTTCGGTGTTCTTGCGTATCAGCGTGCGTTCGCCGGTGGAGATTTTTACTTTGTACAGATCGTGCCAGGCGGCGTCGCGATCGTTTAGACCGACGTAGATCGCGTCGGAATCAGTTTTCGGTACCGAAAAGATAGTTGCGCGCACGCCTTTTACATCGGTAAGGTTTCGCGCTTCCGGCACGTCTTGTCCCTGAGCCGGTGCGGCAGCCGGATTGACGGCGTAGACGTTGTAATTCTCGTCGCCGGCTTTGTCCTGGATGAAGAGGATGTACTTGCCATCGCGCGACCAGAAGTAAGTAGGAATCGGCCGCTTGGTGTCGGCGGTGATGGGTTTCGCGTTCGTGAACGGATCGCCGGCTTTTTTCACCCAGATGTTGCGGGTGCCTTTGAACGGTTTGATAAACGCGATGAACGCACCGTCCGGCGAGATCTGCGCGCCGGCAATTTCCGGATCGCCGAAGAAGAGCTCGCGGTCAATGATTGGTGGACTCTGCGCCCAAACCGGCGCCGCCAGCGCGAGCGTCATGAGTATTGAAACTATCAGCAAGCCGATAAACGAGCGGCGCGATTGGCCTCTTGAACGCATAAACACCTCTTTCGTTGATGGGGTTTTTGACAAGGTTACAGTGGTAATTGAAGAGCTGTGTACGGAAGAAACCGCCTCAGGGTTTCAGTTTTTCATAATCTGATAATGCTGCAATCAGCTCTAACTCACTCAGCATCTTCAGTTCATATCTGGGCGAATCAGTATCCACCAATTCAGCTAGCTGAGAAGGTAAGTTTTGAATCTCGACCTTACTCATAAACCCATCGCCAAGTAGGGCATACAACCGCTCGCTGTCGTTATAAAAATATTCCTGTAACAGCGGCAAAACGCGTCTGAACCACGCAAAGTGAAGCTCCGCCGCTTTCTGCACCATGAAATAGCTATGACCGATTCGATGATCCCGATCCAACAAGATCTCAATGCGTTCGTTAAGCTTCGTGAGTAATCCGTGCAGGTTCACACCTGCGACCGCTCCCAGCAAAGCCGGTTCTGGCGTAACTTCAACAAAAGAAAACCGCCGCCGCAGTGCCAAATCGAGTAACGCGATTGAGCGATCTGCCGTATTCATCGTTCCAATGATGTACAAATTGGGTGGGACACCAAACTTATGTCCTGAATAGGGAAGGCGTACTTCCAGGCTGTTTGTCTTGCCCAGCCGCTTGTCATCTTCAATAAGGGTGATAAGTTCACCGAAAACCTTCGCGATGTTTGCCCGGTTGATCTCATCGATGATCAGCAGATACTTCGGCGCGGATTCGCCATGTTTTCGCCAGGCAGCCTCGGCACGGTTCGCAATGTCCTTGAAGACTCCTGCTCGCACCGCATAACTCAACCCGCCATCATCACTAATCTCCGGTTTCAATCCCTCGATAAATTCCTCGTAAGCAAACGACTGGTGAAAGGTCACAAACTCGAAGAAGTCAGAAGCTTCTGGTTTATTCGTGCCGGGGTTTTTGAGTAGATCCAGCTCTTCGCCGAGACTTCCCTCAACGTAGTCCTTTCCCGCAGCCGTCAAGCTCCATTGCGATTGAGCATCCTTATCAAACAGGTACGGTTGCTGTCGATTCGAATAGTTTACGGTCTTACTTTCCGGAGAGGTGTGACTTTGTAATTGAACCCAAACGGAGTTACCCGGTTTTACGGCCTTTCTCAATCCGGCAAACTGCGACATCGTTTCCGTGACGAGCAACTCAGGAACCGTGAACGATGTTTTGCCATCCACGGACATGGCTAATGCCACTGCTTGCCACCATGTCAGGCCTTGAAGAGTTTTGGTACGTTGGTTGTCAGCGGAAACCTTTTCTTTTAACTGCGGCTGGAGAAATTGTTGGGCGAACCGGGACACAAGATAGGTCTTACCCGTTCCGGGTGGGCCATAAAGAATGATGTTTTTGGTCTTCGCGCTAAGCGCGTGTAACTCTCGTTCGTTTTCTGAAAGTTGAATAACGGGTTCAGCAATAGCATGAGCTCCATTGCCGGAGCCGGCTTCTACTTTGCCCTCGAGTTCTGCAAAGAAGTTTTCGAGCTGCGGATACTCTGCGAGATACCCGTCTTTAATGAATTGCCAATCGTTGGTGAACACCCGTCCGACAGTCTGTTGCACGAAGAGTCGCTTCGCGAACTTCAATGGCTCAGTGATTACCCATCTAACCTGTCGCGTGTGTCTGTATTCTGAATCGGGACTGGGGTTGTCTATATCGTTGGGAGGTATGTAAGGACTAATGATTGTGCCGATTCCCACCACCGTATCAATTCCCTTGTTGGCGACGACTATATCGCCGGGCGTCATTCGATGAGTGAATCTCCATATCGCTCCGGCACTGCCACTCGTTTGCCCCGAATCTAAGAGGGCTTGCTTTACTGCATCGGTATCGGCAAGGGATCGGAAATCCGTGTCACCGAGAAATGCAATCGCAATGCAGTCGCGATCGCGGAACATATCCCAGTGCTGAGCTCGAGGCCCGGGAGCAATCTTCCAGATTTTCTTCTGCCCGTTTTCCTGGTCCTCCAGAGTTTGCTCCTTCTCATGCTTCCCTGATTCGATCCAGAGAAAAGATTGAGCGTCGATCAGGTCGGTGGGTCGGCCCCAGGCTGTTGCTAACCGATCCTTGAAAAAGTTCTGCATCTGAATGTAGGCAAGATATCGCTTTCCTCTTGATCCACTATCGTCGATCTCGTAGCCGAGCACGGATTTGGCGAATTTGACCAGGCGGTGACGGTAGAAAATATTGTTTTGGGGATAACGGGCCGTGAGTAAGAGAGCGGTTAACCAGCCTGAACGTTTCTTAGGTTCAATATAGGAGTCATAGTCTTTATTCAACTGGGCATCGAAATCGTCGAAGCGCTTAACCAAATCGGCTGACTCATCGAACAAGTTCCGCAGCATACCGACGAGTCGTTCCTGAGGTACGGCGTTGAGATACTTATTCAAAAAGTCATCAAAAACCATGAAGTAGGTGAGATTGATCGTTTCATTCGACACTTCCCGAAGTGCCGCCTGCAAATTTGAGATAAAATCAGCGGAAGCCAGGGCTTCATCCGTCAGTGCTGCACCAAGAACTTCGATGAGTTTCTCTTTGTAATCACGTTCCTGACTCTTTAACTTTCCGCTGTTGAGAAATTCGGCGAAGTTATCGACTGATTTCTGAAATGCTGCTTCGTTGAATGGCATGATCGGTTTTCTCCTGTGAGAAGGATGTTCTGAGTTCGGCAATCAGTTTTTGGCGGTCGCCTTTGCTGTTGAGGTTTGCATTCAGATTTACCGTCGAGACCTCGACGGTGTGCGAACACTCTTCCAACTTAAAGCGTGCTCGCGTTGCTCCACTCGAACCGGCAGTTTCCGGATATAGCAGTACGACTCGACTGCATGCGTAACGATGAGCATAGGCATGCATCTGATAGAAATCTGCTTGAGACACACCCAGCTTTCTGTCGCGCTCATCTAATCGCTTGTACTTTGTATCGACTAACAGCGGAAAGTGCGTCCCGTTACGAAACGCAATATCAGGTTTGGTCTGGAAAACGGCTTTATCATCTCTTTTCGCGAGATATCGGCCGGCGCCGCGCGATTGGGGTAAAAAATCGCAGGCCTTTAGTTCGTCTGAAAGTATCTCTCCTGAATGACGATGAACAAACCCCGTAATGAACTTTTCGAAGAGCTGATTCATGTCAAAGACAAAAGCAAACGTAGCCAGATCTCCGGCTGCCATTTGTAGCGCGCCGCCGTCGAGAAACATTCGCGCAAGATTTAGCAAAGGACGATAACGTTCATTCAGCCTCGTGAGTTGAGAGGGATTGGCACTCTCCGCGGTAACGTTTGGTACAAGTGTCACCTCCTCCATCCATTCGCGTAACTCTCCGAGCATCTGCCGGTTGTCATTATCCCGCGTGAGCTTCCACAGCCTCTCCACAACAAGACGAAAGACACGATTCAATCGATTGTCAGCACTGAATTCGTCGTAAGCCACAAAAAAGAGGTGTTTGCATTCCGGCTTTTTCAATTGTTCTGGAATGCGCCATTTCCCCTTTAGAACTGCACTGTCATCTTCAGTTGTTTGGTAAGTGCGATGCGCCCCTCGTTGCCACTCCTCACGCAGGTGAGTTGCGAATAGACGAGTGAGGATTTCAAACCAGTTATCGGTTTGCCGCATCAACGGTGCGAGTTCGTGCTCACGGACGGGCAATTCGCCTGCGTAGGCGAGCATGCGAAGCAAATTAGCTGTTGCCTCTTTCGTCTTGATTTCTTCCGCTGATGAGTCGCGTGCTTGATAGATCTTGGGCAGCACCTGAATCGTTCGATTGCCGAAACGAACCACCCCAACGTGCTGCATTGCCTGTATCGCTCGTTTGCCGTTGCGAATCGTGGCCTTTAGAACATCTGTTTGCGTGGCGGCGCGCAGTCGTTCAAGCAATGCGAGGTCACGATCGGTCCAGGCAAATGTTTGACACTCGTGTTCGAAGAGGGTTAGCGGTTTAGGCATCGCTAAGGCATGCGGCAAGGAGACCAGCCGCCCAAATCAGAACTGAGGAATTTTCCGTCTTGGAACAAGTGATCTAAATCGTTTGAACTCCAGTTCAAAGGCGCCGATGCTTTTCAGCAGCGTCGCTCGTGCTTCCTCGGCCTCGGTACTAAGCACTATTGGAGGAAGCACTGGAATGCCCGACTGCCAATCGTCAATTCGCTTTCTTCGCAACCTAAAGGTCGTGGAATCAGGGCATTTTGATCTTAGAAAGTCCTGCCAGCACTGCTCGCGCTTCTCATTTCCATTGCACTCTTTACACGCCAGCACCCGATTGCGAACGTAGTTAGTTCCGCCCGTGGTACTGCATTCGAGGTGATCCATGTGACCGTGTCTATGTTGACGGTCTACAGCTTTATCACAGTAAGCACATCGCGAACGAAAGTATTTCCAAATCTGCTGTTTTTCCCGTTTATTCAGTGGACGACAATACAGTGCCTCTATAGCACGATTCATAGCATTCTTGGCACCGGGCAGGCTCATTTGTTAGTCCCCTTGGGAAGATTTGCTCCATCCAATTCTACCCGCAGAGACCAATCACCTCGAACAGGGGAAGTACGGCCTCGCGCTCGACTGGCAAGGCAGCCGCGGCGACGCGGTGTAGAATTCATTCCGCGATATTCCTGTCACAAAATTCTAGTCTCATATGCCCATGGGAACCCTCATCCGCTTGCTGTTGGCCGTGTCACTATTTGGCTGCTTCACGTTTGTGCGAAGCCAAAGACTAACTGTACAAAAAAATGGAAGAGAGGCCTTGCAGCGGGAACAGTTGCAGAGATTGTTGTCGAGGGTGGGAGTCGATGTTCCGGCTGCTGAAGCACGCGCCGCTAAACCGCAGACGTATCGCGAACTTAAAATTCGTTTGGCAGAGACAGCGAAATCAAACGAAACCAAGCCTGTCCTGAACACGCAGGAACAGATGCAGGCTCCGAGTGCTGCGATCGTCGAAGACAAGAGACTGGCAGGCGCGTTGCCGCGTAGTCGCTCACTCGAACTTTCACCGACGCACATCTTTGTCGCCGCCGTTGACGCAACGAACAAACTTCGCTGGTGGTCAGTTATGCCCGATCCGCGTGTGGTGAGATCTGAAACTCAGTCGCCTACGGGCGAGTTGCGCGCCGAAGACTACTACGTTTCCAACGTCACACTCGTGGTGGCGTTTCCCGACGATCCCGACATCGCCAACTTGCGCTTTTATCATCCCGTTTGGAACGGGACAGACTTCGATTTAAAACCACTGACAAACGTGCCCACTCGTTAGGTAGTCTGCAATGAAGACACCCGGCAAAAAGTACGCCTCCCATTGGGCTCTGAGTGCCGTCTTACTCATTCTCTGTCTGCCGCAAATCGCTTCGGCCGAGACGGTTGAAACCATCATCAACAACGGCAGTGCGCTGAATCGCGTGGACATCACCATTCTCGGCGACGGCTATACCGCCGCGGAGTTGCCGAAGTATCGCAACGACGTCCAGACGCTGATGGCGCAGTTTTTCAACGGCGAACCTTTTCGCGAGTATCGCAACTTTTTCAACGTGCATCGCATTGATGTGATCAGCAGTCAGTCGGGAGCCGATCATCCCGAAAAGGTTCCCGCCACGTTCGTGAATACCGCGCTGGATGCTACCTACAACTGTAACGGGACTCAGCGGCTGATCTGCATCGACTTCTCCAAGGCCAACACGATCGTGGGAAACAGCGTCGCTCCCGCGCAACGCGACATCGTGTTTGTAATCGTTAACGATCCTACGTACGGCGGATCCGGCGGGGCTATTGCTGTTACCTCAACACATCCCGAGGTCGTGGAACTGATACTTCACGAACTGGGTCACAGTTTTGGTTTGCTTACTGACGAGTATGGCGGTCCGGCGCCGCCGAGTTGTGTCAACACCGTGGAGCCTTTCGCGGCGAATGCAACGAAGGCCACCGACCGATCGCTCGTTAAATGGAACCACTGGATCGATGCGAGCACGCCTTTGCCAACTCAAACGGCGCCGGCAGGTGTGCCGGGTTTATTTCAAGGTGCGGCTTACTGCGATGTGGGACTGTATCGCCCCACGCTTGAATCCAAGATGCGCTTTTTAAGCCGGCCTTACGAGCAGATCAACACCGAGCAACTGATCAAGCGTATCTACAATCTCGTTTCACCGATCGACGCTAGTCAGCCAGGTGAAAGCGACACAACTCTCACGGAGGGGCAATCGCAGTCGTTCAGTGTTACGCCGCTCGCGACGTTCAGCAACACGATCAAGGTCGACTGGTATCTGGACGGAGTGTTTCAAAGCAGCGGCGTGGAGTTTACTGTCAATAAGCTGAGCAGCGGCGCTCATGTTGTCGAGGCAGTGGTCAAAGACACTACACCGATGGTGCGCAAGGATACGGAGAGCTTGTTGAGCGACAGCCGTATCTGGAGCTTGACGGTAAATAGCGCTCCAACACCAACGCCAACGCCGACGCCGACACAGGGCCCGCCCGGTCCAATATTGCTGGTCGAAGAAAACTCAAACCACGCTATCGTGCTGGATTCAGTTAACTGGCTGCACGATCCGTTCCCGGTTTCTACAGTTCATAACTTGAGCACAGACGGCTACACACGCCTCATGCTGTTTGCGATGAACGTTCAATTGCAGCCGGGTGAGACTTTTGCGATCGTCACCGCTGAAGCCGAAGACTCACAGCACACGGTTTATCCTTTAACCGTCGAATACGTTGGCGTAGTTCCGAATCTCGATTCGCTGTCGCAGATAAACGTGCGCCTCCCCGACAACCTCGCGAATGGGGGCAACGTGCTCGTGAGTATCAAAGTGCGCGGCGTGCAGAGCAACAAGGTGCTTGTCGGCATTAAACCTCAACCATAAAATTCTTTGTGCCTTTGTGCTTCTTTGTGGCTAAAATGAGCCGCCCCTTCCCCCATGGCACTCAGCGAAGGTATGAAACTGGGCCGTTACGAAATCCGTGCGCATATCGGCACGGGTGGAATGGGCCAGGTGTACCTTGCCCACGACGGCGAGCTGAACCGCGCGGTTGCTCTCAAACTACTACCTCCCGACCTCGCGACCGATCCCAAACGAATGCAGCGCTTCATCCGTGAAGCGAGGACGGTCTCCGGTCTGAATCACCCGAACGTACTGACGATCTACGAGTTCGTAGCCCATGACTCAACGCGTTTCATGGCGATGGAATACGTTGAAGGCGTGACGCTGCGCGACCATTTGAACCGCACTAGTTTGACTGTTCACGAAGTGCTGGACATTGGCATGCAGATCGCCGCGGCGTTGAACGCAGCACATGAAGCATTCGTCATCCATCGCGATATCAAACCGGAAAACATCATGCTCCGCCGGAGCGACGGCATCGTTAAGGTGCTCGACTTCGGTTTAGCGAAGCCCGTCAGGCATGACGGTGATGCAGGTGGAACGAGCGGGGTGTTTCAAACAGAGACCGGCATCGTGATGGGCAGTGTGAGTTATATGTCGCCCGAGCAATCGAAGGCGTTGAAGACCCTCGACTATCGCACTGACATTTGGAGTTTAGGTGCGGTGCTTTATGAAATGATTGCGGGGCACGTGCCTTTCGAAGGAAAGGATTTGTTCAAGCAGATCATCGCGATTCAAGAGGAACCTCACAGCCCGCTGTCAGAGCTTGTTGCGCACGTACCGAATGATCTCGAACGGATCGTCGACAAAGCGTTGGCAAAGAATCCGGACGAACGCTATCAAACGGCCACCGCTATGTTGAACGACATGCGTGAGCTCAAGCGTCAACTGGAGAATCAAGACGATCGCACCGCCATTCTGGATAAGCGCAGTCTCGAACGAATGGGGCGTCAAAGTTTTCCGCGCGGGCTATCGCCATCTACCGCCGGCACTCAACCGAGCGGCCCTTATCCCGTTTCGAGTGCGGAGTACATCGTCAACCAGGTGAAGCTGCATAAGCGTGGCGTGTTAATCCTGTTGGGAGTGTTGGCACTTGCCGGATTCGCAACGTTGTTTTGGTACATGAAGCACACGCGAGTTCCTCCGCTGACCGACAAAGACACCATCCTGCTCACTGAATTCGAGAACAAAACAGGCGAGGACGTTTTTGACGGTACACTCCGGCAGGGGTTGGCCGTGCAGTTACAGCAATCGCCGTTTCTCGACATCTTTCCTGAAACACGTACGCGCGCGACTTTGCAACTCATGAGTCTTTCGCCCGACGAGCGTGTGACACCTGAGCGGGCGCGTGAAATCTGTCAGCGGCAGGGATTGAAAGCGTTCATCACCGGCACGATCGTGAGGTTTGAGCGCAACTACTCGATCACGCTCGAGGCTCTCAACGGGCAGACGGGCGATCAGGTTGCGTTGGTCCAGGTCGAAGCTGAAGGTAAGGATCAGGTACTCAAGGCCCTTTCGCGTGCGGCAACGGAGCTGCGCGAGAAGCTCGGCGAGTCGTTGAGTTCGATTCAGAAGTTCGACGCTAAGTTGGAAGTCACCACTTCATCCCTCGAAGCGTTGAAGGAATATGCACAGGGAAGAAGCGAACAGGACCGCGGGCAATCATTCAAGGCTATCGAATTTTATAAACGCGCCACCGAGATGGATCCGAACTTTGCTGTGGCGTGGTTGGGACTAGCACTCCAATACACGAATACCAGTCAGCCGGGACTGGCGGCCGAGTGTTTGTCAAAGGCGTTCGCTTTGAGCAACCGCGTTAGCGAAGATGAACGCGCGCGCATTACATACTTTTATTACCAGGTCGTTACCGGTGAATTGGAGAAGGCGATTGAGGCCCAGGAGGCGTATGTACGCAGTTATCCTCGGGCGTCTCGCGGACCGGGCAATCTCGGGAACCTCTATTCGATCATCGGACAATTCGACAAAGCAGTGGCCGCTACCAGTGAAGCACAGCGGCTTAATCCAAACACGACTATCTGGCCCGGAAATCTGGCGGAGGCACTGATCGGACTCGATCGTTTCGACGAAGCGCGTGACGTTTGCCGGCAGGCACTCGCACAAAAACTGGACAGCATCAGTATTCGCGAGCGGCTCTACACCGTGGCTTTCGTCTACGGTGATACGCAAGCGTTGCAGGAGCAGGTCGCATGGGCGAACGGCAGAACCGACGAATATCGCGCGGTGTACTGGTTGGCCCAATCGTCATCGTTCGGCGGGCGTTGGCGCGAGTCGAACGAGCATTTACAGCGCGCGACTGAAATCGCGCTTCGTGCTGAGGCGCGAGAGGTCGTTGCGATCTATACCGCCGATCAGGCATTGCGTGCAGCGTGGTTGGGCCAGTTCGCACAATCATCAACGTTGGCCCAGTCGGCACTAAAGATTGAACGCAATCGGAATGTTCTCACACGTGCGGCACTCGCCTTCGCGATTACCGGTGACGCGGCCAACGCGCAGGCACTGATCGAGGAACTCGAACAGAAGCATCCCAAAGATACGATGGTGAGCCAGGTCTGGCTTCCGGAAATCAAAGCAGCGATTCAATTAACGAAGAACAACGCTCAGGCCGCACTCGAGTTGTTGGAAACCACGAAACGGTACGAATCCGCCGCCTCGTTTTCGCCTCAATCATTGCGGAGCAACGTTTACCTGAAACTAGGCCAGGGAGCTCAGGCCGCCGCTGAAGCACGCAGGATATTGGACCATCGTGGGCAAAGCCCGCTTTCGACACTATGGCCGCTGGCCCATCTCGCACTCGCGCGCGCCTCCGCTATGCAAGGCGACGCTACACAAGCACGCAAGTCGTATCAGGATTTCCTCACCCTCTGGAAAGATGCCGATCCGGACATCCCGATTTTGCTTGAGGCGAAACGGGAATTTGACAAAGTTAAGTAAGGCACAAGAAGCACAAATCATTTTACGAAGACGTTTGTGCTTCTTTGTGGCCTTCAACTGACGACGCGATCACGCTCGTGGTTGACCTTCTTGCGTCATTTGCTGTGCGGCGCTCTGCACCTTGTCGATCGCTTCACGCGCAACCTCTTGAGCCTTGTCAACCAACTTCTCACTCGCTTCGCCGACGTATTCGTTTTCGAATCTCGTTGACGGCAGTGCAAGTCCAACCGCGGTGCCCGCGGCAACAGCGACGGCGCCGACCGCAAGCGGATTATCGCGGAGTACTTCTCCAAAACGTTTGCCGACTGTCGATGCGCTGTCTTTCGCTTTGGTGCTCAGATTATTGAGCGCAGTCGTGGAACGGTTTGCCAGATCGCTCGCCGTTTCTTTCACTTGGTTAAGAGCGTTACTGCCCGTGCTGGTGCCGGTGTTCATGCGAGTGCCCGTGGTCGCTCCCGTGTTCTCACCGTACTGCATTTCATCGCTCCCGTAATACTGCTGTTTGCGTGGCGTCCGGTGTCGCGTTCCGTAATCGCCGCCATTTCCACGAAACTGGCGCATCACGAGCATGCCGAGTCCTAAGCCAATCAACGCCACCGGAACCGGATTCTTCCACATGCTGTTACCGACGGACACTCCGGTGTCTTTGATCGCCGTTCCCGCACGTCCCATTGCATCCCACGCTGGTTCCGCCACTTCAGATATTGTTTCACCCGCCCTTTGCATAACTCGTTCAACCTTTCCTACCGTTGCTTCGCGAACGGTTTCTTTCACTTGACCCATCAGATGTTCCGGACTGAGCCTCTCCTGGATCTCGTTGATTGTCTGACTCATCTCAGCACGAGTATCTTCGATCTCCGCTCGAAGCTGTTCCGGATTCTCATCGAAATCAGAGGACTCCGACGCGATATAAACATCGTCGTCCCGAGTCGACGTAACCCGGTCGTCCCATTCCCCGGTGTTTATTTTATTTGTTGCTTCACCCATGCTGCGTCCTCCTTCAAACTCTCCACCGTTTGCTGCGGCGTCATATCAGTCGCCTGAAGTGCCGCACGTGCTTTGCTGATTAACAGCCACCCAACAACGCCCACTACGACTCCGACCAATAGTGCGGCGCCCCAGTTGGGCATGACCTTATCAAGCAACATAACTATGCCGGCGATAATGGTCAGCATCGCCGCGTAGGCGACGGATCCTCCGACCACGAGATAGCCGACGTTCTTTCCGATGTGTTTCGCCTTCTGCCCAACTTCGACCTTTGCGAGTGTGACTTCCTTCCTCACCAACTCGCTCATTTCACCAGCGAGGTCGCTGAAGAGATCGCCGAGCGGCTTGTTTTCCAGCGCGCGGTTTTCATTCATGCGTTGCATAACAAGTACCTCCGGGCGTCGCTAATGCGCATTAGGACTGGTTGGCGGTCTCATCGCAGGAGTGTTCGGTTGGAACGAGTGCTGAGACTGCATACTCATCGAACTTTTGATCAGACGCGCTCCGGCCAAGCCGAGAAGGAATGCACCGCCGAGCAACAACGCTGGCCGGCGCCGGCCGAAATTCTGCACGTCGTTCAGAAGTTGCTTTGGATCCTGCTCGCGAATGTAAGTGCTGAAGCGTTCGAGACTGTTTGCTGCTTTGTCGCCATATTCGGCCGCATAGCGTGCAATCGGACCGCCTTCTTGTCCTTGACCCGTGAGACTTTCGCCGAAACGTCTAACAGCCTGGACGACTTGAGTCAGATCAGTTGCGGCGCTGTCCTTTTGACGAGCAAGCTGTGAGCCTGCTTGTTGTTGCACTTGATTCACGATCTCGCCGGTTGCTTGTTTAGCGTGTTGAAGAAGATCTTGATCTGCGCCAGTGCTCTGGCTGGATGATCGTTGGTTTGCACCTTGGCCAGCTCCTTGACCAGTTTGACCAGTTGTTCCTTGACTGGTTGTTCCCTGACCAGACGGTCGTTGGCTCGCACCTTGACCCGTCGCTGCTTGGCCAGTTTGACCAGTCGATCCCTGATTAGACGCTCCTTTACCGGGCGTACCGGTCGCTACCTGGTTGAACGACTTGCCTTGATTTGCGGGAGTGGTTTGTCCCGGTGCGGTGAAAGGCTCGTTACCGGACTGCTTGCGCTCCGGCGTTTTCGAAGCAGCAGACGCATTTTCATTCGGCTGCTCGAAGTTCTGTTTCTTTGTTGCCATTTGGATTTCCCCCCTTGTTGTTGCGTTGCGATTCGCAATCGTCTTGCATTTGACGATCCATTCCGTGTTCGTACGGTAGCGAACGAAGAGTAATCCCTTCACTTCTTGACGTAGCTTGAGCGGGTTTACAATTCATCAAGCACTAAAGAGAGGTTGGCGTTGACTGTGTCGCGAGCTCTTAGCAAAAGCGCTATCGCACACACGCTGGCGTTCCAAACACGCAGTCCTGGAGTTCAGCGGGTGCGTTTAGAGTTCAACCAGCTTTGCCCGAAAAGTGCTTAACGGCTTCGCCGCCGGATGTGAGGCGGGGCTCCGCCCCGCCGGTTGGGTGGTGAGGCAATGGGCTTGGCCCCTGGTTCGGGGCTAAGCCCCCAAAGATCATGGGCCAAAGGCCATACGAGGGGCCAAGCCCAACCTCTTTCTTGAACACAACGGCGGGGCAGAGACCCCGCCTCAC
>DATEHX010000419.1:0-8338 GCA_035279345.1 Pyrinomonadaceae bacterium
GATCATCATCAACAAAGAGGGCGAATATGAGATCGCGAGGTTCCCTGATGGGACGATCCGGAGTGCCTTTGCCAATACTAGTCCTGGCTGGAATTGGATCTTCACGGGGCCGGCGGTAGCGCCGTTGAATCAGTGGACGCATGTGGCGGTGGTTTACGAGAGTGGCATCGTCAAGACCTATATCAATGGCGTGCTGACGCACACGCACAACGGCACGGGTGCGATCGGTGACATCGACACTACGCGAAACGAGTTTCGGATTGGTGGGCGGCAGGTTGTTTCCCAACACTTTCAGGGACGCATAGACGAAGTGCGAGTCTACAATCGAGCAATCTCGGCAAGTGAGATTACTCAACTTATGAATAATTGACACCAGCGATGTCGCGCCTCTCAATCAATGGACCTATATAGCGGCAGTAATACCGCTCGGCAAAGAGAAGGTAGCCGGAACTGCTTCCGGCGCCTTTTCTTCAATTCGTGACTCCCCACAGTGGACAACCTTCGCAACTTTCTTTGGACGCCCACAGGCGAAATGCTCAGTTTCTTTTAACAAGGGACGCCAATTGGACCGGCAGTGAGTTGATGGGACCGCAGCGATGATGGAAAGCTGGGGCTATTCGTAGCGGCCTGAGCGATTTGTTAGGTCGTCGGTATTTCTTTGGCAACATTGCCGAGTCCAAATTCAACCCTCAAAATATTGAGAGGTTAAAATTATTGGGATTATCTGTTCAACGTGGAGAATAATTGTCGGACAGTTTCAGAGCTAGCGGCATAACGGTTGAGTTGACCGGGCCACGGCGTCAGCGAGCAGTTTCGCCGGATCACGCTTGATGCGAAAGGCGCTTCCCGTGGCTCCCGTCCAACGATTCGTTATGCGGCGTTCGCCTGGCATGAGAGATCCGGGATCCATTCCTCGCAATCAACTTCGCGGCGCAATATAACTCCGCCGGGCCTTGATAACCAATTTGTCTTGCGATTTCCGTCGAGCGGGATCGACGTCGAGTTTCAATTTACGCGTCGTCCCGTCCCGCTTCTTGTTAGTGGAGACAAACGCCAGATTGTAGCGGCTGCGCAGGTGATCGATCAGCGTCTGAAAGGTCGTGTCGAGCTTTTTAGGTTTGTCCGCGAGTACTTCACCGCCGGTTTCGTTCGCCAAATATTCCAAGTCCATGTAGTTGGCGCCGACAACTTTGTTCACGCGCGTAGCAACGGTCTGGAGGGCATTTTCGACACGTTGGATTATGACTTTGGGAATGATGGCGCAAACGACGGCGCCCGATTCGTAAATCGCCCTGGCGGCGGCTCGATTGGAGGGACCATTCGAGCAATCGAAAAGACGCGTCATGGACGTGATCACAATTATGACTCGGCGCCCAGCCGGATTGCTTGCCTTGAACATGTGCTCCGCGGCGTCGGCGAACATGAGGTTGAAGCAATGTGCGACGTTCGTGGTTTTCGCCGGCGCTGGAATGTTATTGAGCGCTTGCTCGATCATTATCCGGTTGCGAGTGAACGGCTGAATCAGCTTAGCTGAGTCGGTGAAAGCCATCACTGCGATCTCATCGACGGGTTTGAGACGCTCGATTGCTTCTCGAGCGGCGCGATGTGCTTCGACGCTCCAGACATCGATCGGATGCGGACATGCCGGACCCCGATCGATAGCCACCACCACAGAGAGCGGCAGTTCATCCTGGCTGAAGTGGGTGATCTCCTGTTTCGTTCCATCTTCGTAAAGCAGGAAGTCTTCTTTGTTCAAACCGCCGACGATACGCGCAGTGTTCTTCTGCAGCACCAGCGCATCGATTTTGACGAGATCGACATCGACCTTGACGACATCCGCTGATGACTCGGGACTGGGCGTCGGCGAGGGTCTGGGCGGAAGCTGGATCGCTTTTTGACTCGGGCGTCCGATGTTCGCATTCAAGCTCTTATTGGGTGTTTGCGAAGTGACCGGCCTGGCTGAATAGAAGAGCAGGGCCGCAAGGACGATCGAGGTGACCAGAAAAAAAGGTAGCAGGATGGGCCGTCGATTTCTCATTAGCTCTTCATTCAGATGCAAGTGAGCCGGTGTTGGAAAGAGCATTCGGTCAGCTAAGGGTTCTTGGCCCCTTTTTCAATTCACCTGCCCATAATAAACTTTTCTTCGAGAGAAACTCATGAACGACGCGCAATCCCTTCAACCACGCTTTCCGCGCGTCCTTATCATTAATTCCCATACCATGAATCTCTATATCTTCACTCCACGCCCTGGCAATACCATGCTCGTTATATGATGTCGGTATGTGCTTAAAATAAATGACTGTTTCAGGCCACTGCGAACACTGAAGGGCAATCAGAGTTTATGGTTGTAGGATATGGGATTCCTAAACCATCTTCATGCGTACCTTCTAAGAACTCTACCATCGCGGCACAATCTATTACACGCCATCCGAGAAAAGCAAAGCAAGCAGGCAGAGCAATCAGCCATTCGTTTGAGTACAGTTTCATTCCGAATACGGCTTGGAACGGAGAAAAGGCCGCCGGAACAGTTTCCAGCGGCCTCTGGCTCATCTCTCCCACACTGGACAATCTTCGCAACTTTTCTTGAAGCCAACTACGTGCCAGCAAGTAGTCTCCAGCATTCCAGCAGCCTTCGTTCTGTTTACTCCCCACAGTGGACAATATGTGGTTATCAATTGAAAGAGCCAGTGAGGGACCGGCCCTGAAATTAAGGAGCCAACTACCCCGGAACGCCTTACGCGGGCTAACCTTGTCCTAACCGCTCGTCTTGCGCTAGATTTTGCACAGTGAACTTCGTCTTTGACTCACGCTTCACGGGCACCTCGCAACCTGTGAGGAAACTACAGACCGCCGGGAAGATCATTGCTACACTGCAGTGAATGAAAGTGAAACCTCATGCTTAGCACCGACTGCGCGTACTGTGGAGCTGTTAACCAGGCGCCAGCCCGGATCTGTTTCGCCTGTGGTAACGATCTCGCTCTCCAACCCTTGAACCGTCACGACCAAAGTGACGAGTGGGAACCGCTGATCGATCCGAACCATCCGGTGCTCGGCAGTGCTGATTTCGGAGTGGACACTGCCCTCTCCGAAACACTCTCGCTCTGCAGCTCGCAGGTTTGGCTAATCACGAAGATCGTCCTGGTTACGGTCACGCCGTTTGAGATCTTTCGCGCCTTCAACATGGCTGAGATTCCGTATCAGTGGGAATTAACGATTTGGTCCTATGTGCTGAGCGGCGCTTGTAAGGTGCTGGTCGTGCCGGCGCTGATCTATGCGCTGATGAAGGTTATTCTGAAGGGCGAAGATGCGGGCGTTCAAGAATCCTATCGCTGGGGCCTGACGAAGCTCGGCAAACTAGCCATTTGCGCCATAATCGCCGGCGTGCTCGAAGCGCTCGGCTACGCCTTACTGATTATTCCGGGTATCATCGTTTCCCTGGTTTTTGTACTGGTTTACCCGATCGCCGTGCTGGAGAAAGGATCGGTGAGTGAAGTCTTCGGGCGAAGCATCGAGCTGGTACGAGGCCACTGGCTCCAAGTCTTCCTGGCGTGGGTTGTGGTGGGAGTATTCATATTGATTTCCTCGGTGTTTAGCGCTTTTATCATCGAGGTCTCCTCGTCGTGGATGCTGTCGGCAACCGTCGCGATCGTGGGCGACATCCTGAACCAGGGCGCAACCGTTTTGTCACTGGTTTTGTATTTGAGCTTGCCGCGGCCTTCGCTCAGAAGCGGCGGCCCGACAACTGTCTTATCGTTGAACTAAATAGACTGCAAATGTATTCAGCCCAGATCACGCGCGCAAATCCAACTTGTGTTGTTCTCCTGATCGATCAGTCAGCATCGATGTCCGATCCTTTCAGCGGCGACTCCGCCCGCAAGAAGGCCGACTTCGTTGCCGAAGTCGTGAACCACACACTGCACGATCTTGTTATTCGTTGCACCAAGACTGAAGAAGTCAGAAATTACTATCACGTCGCCGTACTCGGTTACGGGCGCCAGGTGTGGAGCGCGTTTGCCGGTCCGCTGGCGTCGCGCGAGATCGTTCCGATCGCCGACGTCGCCGATCATCCGCTGCAAATCAAAAGCAGTTACAAGAGAGTTTCAGACGGTGCGTCGGGTTGGGTCGAGATTCCCGTGCGTTTTCCCGTTTGGATACATCCCACGGCCGACGGAAAGACGCCGATGTGTGGCGCGCTCGCGCGCGTGAAGCAGTTACTCGAACGATGGCTCGCGGAACACCCGCGCGGATTTCCGCCGACCGTCTTGCACCTGACTGACGGTGAATCGAGCGACGGTGAACCATTCGATATCGGTCAGGAGATCATGTCGCTCGGCACGGACAATGGGCAGGTACTTCTCTTTAACTGTCACATCTCTTCGCGCCGCGCGGCGAAGGTCGAGTATCCCACGGATGAGAGTTTGTTACCGGATGGATTTGCGCGCACGTTGTTCAGGATTTCCAGTCCGTTGCCGGCAGGTTTTTTAGCGGCCGCAGCACAACTCGGCGTGCACACGGTTGAAGGTTCGCGCGGATTTGTATTCAACGGCGACCCGTCTTCCATCGTACAGTTCTACGAGATCGGCACAAGCCTGACGGGTATGACGCCGTACCGCTGGATGGATGAGATCACGGAGCCCGAATGAGTTCTGTCAAACAGAGTGCTGGCTGGGAATTGCGAACGCAGCAGGTTCTGTTGCCTAAGTCGGGCTTTGAGTCATCTGAGTGTGAAGACGTCATCGGCATCGACGAGCAAAACTGCCGGTTCGCCGTGGTTGACGGTGCGACGGAAGCATTCGACGCGCGCAACTGGGCGCAACGTTTAGCGGAAAACTGGGTGCGCATTGATTCAGCACTCACCGCGGAAACGTTTCACGAGTGGGTCGCGAACGAAGGAGCCGCGTTGCACTCAGCGTGGAATCAACTAACGTTGCCGTGGTATGCGGAAGAGAAAGCACGGAAGGGATCGTTTGCGGCTTTCGTCGGTGTGGAGTTGGATCTGCGAAGCGACGCGCCGGCATGGAAAGCGATCGCGCTCGGTGATGCGTGTCTTTTGCACTGCCGTGATGGCGCGCTACTCAAGAGTTTGCCGGTTCTCAGTTCGGCAAACTTCAACAGCGCGCCCATGCTCGTGGCTTCTGACCCGGTTTTTTACAAAACCAGTGCCGACTCGCTCGTCATCGACTCCGGCAGTTGTCAGAACAACGACATACTCTTTCTCGTTTCAGATGCTGCGGCTGCGTGGTATCTCGAACGCTTCGAGCAGAACGACTTTCGCGATATTCTGCGAGAAAATGACGAGCCTGACGCCGCAAAATTCTTTGAGAATGAGCGCAGCGCTGGCAGAATAAGAAACGATGACATCGCCGTGATACGCCTCGAAATTCAGCAGCGGAGTATCAGCTAGTGGTAGCCTCGCCCTCGCAATCAGGATCGAACCAGATTCCCAGATACTGGCCGTCCGCCCGACACTTCACCGAAGTTATTCAGTGCCCTTCTGTCTGTTTCGCGAGCCCGGTTTTGAAAAATACTCTGCCTGCGGTTGACCGTCTCGGGATGCCGATCGTTACGTCGGGTCAGTTTGCTTACGTATACAAACTCAAGTCGACAAACGGACATGGCGACTTCGCCGTTCGCTGTTTCCGTGGTTACCTCGGCGACCGCGATCAGCGTTATCGCGCGATTCAGGATCACGTGCAATCGTTACCGGTCTTGTGTCTTTCGGATTTCAGGTACGCGCCCGAAGGCATACTGGTCGGTGGTCAGCGTTATCCGATTCTCTTCATGAAGTGGATCGATGGACCAACGCTCGACTCGTACATCGGCGAAATGCTGCACCGGCGCGACGTGCTGCTGCATCTCGCGGACGAATGGTTGCGCGTTGTGATGGCGTTGGAAGCTTCGGGCATCGCGCATGGTGATCTGCAACACGGCAACGTGATCGTCGAACACGGTCAACTACGTCTGATCGATCACGACGGCATCTACGTGCCCGCGATGAATGGCTGGCCCGCGTCTGAAATCGGTCATCAACATTACCAGCACCCGCACAGAACGGCGCAACAGTTCGATCAGAATCTCGACAACTTTTCCGCGCTCTCGATCTACCTGTCGTTGTTGTCACTGTCAGAACGTCCGACGCTTTGGCAGGAACATCACGACGAGAACCTGTTGTTTACCAAAGCTGATTTTCAGAATCCCTCGTCGTCGGTTTTGTTCACCAAGATCAGAGAGATCGGAACCGAGCACACCCGGCTCGCAGACGTTCTCGCAAACGCCGCGTCAGGATCGCCGAATTCTGTTCCGCGTCTCCTGGAGCTGGTGCAGGCGCCATCGCGTTTGCCTTCATGGATGACGGCGCCGGCCGATCTCGAGACGGAAACAAAAACCAGAGAAGTCGCGCGGGAAGAAGCACCGGCAGAAACGAGAACGGCGCGCTGGTTACCGTGGGATGAGAAGACGAAAGAACGTCCCATGCCGAGCACGCCGGGATCAGCGTCGGTCCAATCGGTCTTCAGTGCGACGAGTTCTGGCGCATTACCGATGAAACGCGATCCGGCCCAGGTTTTTCAGAACTCGTTCTCTTTCGCGTGGGAGTTTTTCCGCCAATACTTTTTCTGGTGGTACTGGGGCGCGTACGTTTTATTTCAGTTTAGTGGCTTAGGTTTTACGGTCGGCTTCCTGGTAGCGACGTTTGCGATGCTGATCTGGTCTTTGGCGTGGGGTGTTTACAAGGCGAACGAACTGGCGCGCGCCGCACGACTAAAACAAGCAACACTACCGGCAGCTCCGCTTCCGCCAGTGCCACCGACGCCGCGGCGCAGTCCACTTTCATGGCAAACAGTCACGCACGTTTATCCATTGCCGACGCCACCAAAACCACCGCAACCGATCGTCGGCAACCGTGTGTTGGGAATCTATCACCTGGAAGACTGCGACTGGGTGGAACAGATCACCGCCGCGAACACAGTAACGTTCGCTTCAGCATCCGAAGCCGCATCACACGGTTACAAAGCCTGCCGCATCTGCTCCCCCGCGACTTGATCCTGCCGTTTGCTGAATCGTTCTGAGTTCAGCCTTTAGGCTGCCGCTCACGAACGCTAGCAAGCTAAAGCTTGAACCCGAATAGTGCCTCTTGCCCGAAACCTACTCCCAATCGTGAGACTTGCCCGAAAAGTGCTTAAAATGTTAGCCACTCCTGCGCCGTCTTGTACGCTTCTTCTAATTGGTCCCTGATGTCGGTCTTTGACGCTTGAAGTTGCTTTACTCGTTTTGCTCGTTTCTTTTTGTGGTTCCAGATGTTTACTACAAAAGTACCCGCCTTATCTGGCTGGTCTATCCAAATCTGACATTTTTGACCAGCACTCCCCACAACCTCAGTGGAGCGCACTTCCTCATCTTTATACTCGGTAAATATCTGTAGGCCGTGCTTTGCGGCCCAACCGTATAACTCAGGATCAATAAGATCGTACTTCGCCACGGTTCCGAACAATCGGTTAAGGTATGTTAGGCGGCTTCACTCCAAAATTCGGGCGTGACATTGAGTTCGTACATCGCTACCAGCGAAGGCGAGAAGTATGTTGAAAACGTGCCGACGCGGAGGCCAACGCCGCGTGAGTAGGAGTTAACACTCTGCCCGAAAACTGCTTACTTGCCTGATAAGTCCGCCGTTTGAGGACTATTCGAGCAAAGCCACTTGAACTGGCTTTGCACGAATAGTCGCGTTTGCACGAAAAGTAAAGAGGGAAGGCCGGAGCCCTTCATCCTCCAATCACTGCACCCTTTCTGTATTTCAGGCGCACCAACAGTTTCTGGCAGTGGTATCTTCGCAGCATACCCACCCGGTGGGGCACTCAGCAGTTACGATATCGTAGTAACAATACTCCTGTTGATTGGTAGACGAAGCAGGGGTGAATGACACGAACGTCAGAGTGACGACGAGCACGGACAGGGTTATGAGTTTACGTGTGAGTCGTTTCCGCATATTGTTCTCCTTTGTTGTGAGTAGCATGAACGGTTGAGGTTGTCGTGAAATAGGGGGAACACGTGAACGATACGCCTTGCAGGGGCGCGGCGTCAACGGTACCAGTTCCCAATCGCCTTCATGCAACCTCACTCATAAACTCCGGCGTGATGCTGTCTCTGTCTTACCTCGCGGTCGCTCGCCAAACTTCGACTTGATCATCTGGAACGTCGTTTCGACGAAGCGGCTTGAACTCAAAACGCCGAGCTTATAATTTCGACGGTTGTGGGTACCTCCTGTGACGCCGAAGCTTCGGGTTGAGGCTGAGGTTCCGGTTGAACTGGTGGTTCCGGTTGCGTCGCAGGTTGCGGTGGCGCG
>DATEHX010000420.1:0-5934 GCA_035279345.1 Pyrinomonadaceae bacterium
ACGTACTGTCCGACGCTGTTGAGAAAGATCGACTGGTAGTAAGAGAAGACTAGTCGCAACAGTTGCGAACCGAAAAACAGAGCCACGAGTAGATTGAGGCCGTCGAGCCTGCGCGGCAGGATGTGCCAGTCGATCGCGTACTGCGTGAACTTCGGCTGCAAGATGCCGAGCAGGTTGAGGCCGAGCGTGAGCAGCAGCGCCGGGACGAGCAGGCGCACGTACGGCTTGAGATACCTGAGCAACCGCCGCGCGATCTGAAAATCGTAAGTCTTCCCGATCGCCTCTTCTTCGTGAAACTGTTTTACTGCCGTAGACATTTAGTTCATTTTCGATTGTCGATTTCCGATTGCCAATTACGAACTGCAGCGCTCTTTCAAATCGGCAATTGGCAATCGACAATCGGCAATACCTTCAAGTAGCCGCTAGCTCTTCTTCCAATAGCTGACGTTCGTGAAGATCCGCGTACTCACCTTCCAACGCCAACAACTCTTCGTGAGTTCCCTGCTCGACGATCCGCCCGTCATCCAACACACAGATCAGATCCGCGTCGCGCACGGTCGAGATGCGATGCGACACGATCAAACTCGTGCGGTCGCGCATCACGCCGCGAAGCTGCGCCAGTATCTTCTCTTCCGTGTAAGTATCAACCGACGACAACGCGTCGTCGAGTATCAAAATCTTCGGCTCACGCAACACCGCTCTCGCGATCGCGGTGCGCTGTTTCTGCCCGCCGGAGAGTGTGATGCCGCGTTCACCCACCAGCGTTTCAAAGCGCTCGGGAAACGCGGAAATGTCGTCCGACAAACCCGCGATCTCCGCGGCCCATTCGACGTCCGCCGGCGCCGCGTTCTCAACACCAAACGCGATGTTTCCCTTCACGCTGTCGCTGAACAAAAACGTCTCCTGCGGCACATAACCGATGCTCTCGCGCAGTTGTTTCAGCGGATACTTCTGAATCGGAACGCCATCGATGAACAGCGTGCCTTCCGGCGCCTCAATCAAACGCGGAATCAGATTCGCGATGGTCGACTTCCCGCTTCCCGTGCGCCCGACAAACGCCACCGTGTGTCCCGCGGGAATCTTCAGGTTTACATCACGCAGCATCGGCTCGTCGTTCGGGTGATAGCGAAACGTCAGATCACGAAACTCGATCGCGCCCTTAATTGGCGGCTGCTGAGTCGCGTCAGGCTCGTCCGCAATCGACGGCTGGATCCTCATGATGGCGTTGATTCGTTTCAGACTCGCGGTGCCACGCTGATAAAGATTCACGACGTAGCCCAACGCAATCAACGGCCAGATCAGCCGCGTCAGGTACATATTGAACATCGTGAACTCACCGACAGTAATCTCGCCGCGCACAGCAAGCGGCACGCCCGCCCAGATGATCAGTACAAACCCAACGCCGATCAGAAACGTCATCAACGGCCGCATCAACGCATCGATCCGCACGAGACCGAGATTGCGTTCCGCATACTCACGGTTCAGCCGGTTGAACGCGGCCATCTCCGCTTCTTCCTGCGCATACGCACGCACCACGCGCACACCGGTGAAGTTTTCCTGCGCGCGCGCGGTGATCTGTGCGAAGAAGTCCTGAATCTTCTCGAAACGCGTGTGCACCTGCTGGCCGAAAAACTTGACCGTCAACGACACGAACGGCATCGTGACGAACAAGAGCAGTGTGAGCCACCAGTTGAGAAAAATCATCAGCGGCAACACGAGCACGACGACGAAGACCGTCTGCAACGTGTACATGATCATCGGCCCGGCGAGTTGCCGCACGGCCGACAGATCGTTGGTCGCGCGCGCCATCAGGTCGCCCGTGCGATGCTCGTGAAAGAACGACAGCGGTTGATCGATGAGGTGGTTGTAAAAGTCTTTGCGCAGGTCGTACTCGACGTTGCGTGACATGCCGATGAGAATGCGGCGTTGCAAAAACAGGAAGAGCCCGCTGACGGCGCTCGCGCCGAGAACCTTCGCGGCGGAAAGCGTCAGTCTCGACCAGGTAACCTGCCCCCAGTTTTCGTCCACTGCCTGGCCAACAATTAGAGGAATGAACAGGCCGGCAACTACGCTGGCGAGAATGCAGGCTATACCGATAGTTAACTGGAGCTTGTACTTGCCGAAGTAACGCGCAAACTTCCTGAGATCGTCCATCGCCGCTATGATGCGCGATCTGTCGGCCACAGACAAACACGGATATCACAGACTGATTTGATTCAGTTCAAGTCCGTGTTGTCCGTGTTAGTTTGTGGCTGATGTCATACGGAGGTAGGTGCTGAGGGCGGTGGCCGCGAGTTTGCCGTTTTCGTCGAAAAGTTCCGCTGAAACCGTGATTACGCGGCGGCCGGCGCGCACCACGCGCGCTACCGTTTTCGAGACGCCACCACTCAAGGGCCGCAAGTAATGAATCGTCATATCAATCGTGACGGTGCGCTCGTCGTCGCCGAGCAACGGAATGATTGCAAAGGCAAACGCGGAATCGATCACGGAAGCAATCGCTCCGCCGTGAATGATTCCATCGTTGCGCATCAACTCTTCGCGGACCGGCAGCAGCAGCGTTGCCGATCCCGGTCCGACGGATTCAACTTCAACCCCAAGAACCTTCAGAAACGGCACTCCCTCGCGTGCCGCTTCAACGCGACGGCGCTGCTCGTCCGTCAAATCCGGCGTGTTCATGAACGATAACTCTCACCCGGATTCACCGGCTCAACTATCACCGCCGTCCCGTAAGCAAGCACTTCCGTGACGCCCTGCGAAAGCTCGGTCGTGTCGTAACGCGCGCCGATCACCGCGTTCGCGCCGACTTCCGTCGCGTGCTGGATCATGATGTCAAACGCATCGGCGCGTGCCTGTTCACACAACGTAGTCCAAACCGTGATGTTGCCGCCGACAAGCGTCTGAAAACCCGCGCCGATCGTCGCGAAGATGTTTCGCGAGCGAACGACGATGCCGCGCACGACGCCGAGGTTCTGCACGATGCGATAGTTCGGCAGTTCGAATGCGGTCGTCACCATTTGATGAGAAACGGAATAACGCGGCGGGCTGACGGCGTAAGGAGCGCGTTGAACTGCATCGGAACTCATGATCGTTTTCCTCGCTTGCGAGACTCTCTATACAGAGTCGCCTTCTGTGAAACAGTTTTCGTCTTAGGGATATAGAGATACGTTTCGAGATCGCAACGGTTGTTCTGGTTGAAGACCACGCCCTCCTGTTCAAGCAGACGTTGCTGTTTGTCGTGCGGCAACACGATGCGGCCGGTCGACGTCGCGCCCTGTGCGTTGAGCACGCGATGCCACGGCGTGCCGTCCGGCGAAGAGTGCATCGCGAAGCCGACAGTTCGCGGCGTATAACCTTCGCCGAGCAGCTCGGCGATCTGGCCGTAAGTCATCACGCGCCCGCTCGGAATGCGGCGCACGATCTTGTAAACGCGTTCGCGGTACTCCGGGTTTCCCTGCTTCATGATTTATTCGATCGTTCTCAACACAGCGCGCGCCGGTGCACCGTCGCCGAGGTGGCTGCGCAATCGCAAAGGCAAACAGATCAGCTCATACTTCCCCGCCGGCACATCCGTGAGATTCAAGCCTTCGACAATAATCACTTCGTGCGAAAGCAGCGCGCGATGAACCTCATGGTCTTTTGAACGAAACTTTTCAATCGAAAGGTAGTCGATGCCAACGAGCTTCACGCCAAGTTGAACTAGTTTCTGTGCCGCGGGTAAATCCAGGTAAGTAAAATCCGTTCTAAATTCCGTAAAATCCCCGCTCCAAAAGGCTGAATTGCGGGTCTTGAAAAGCACGCGCTTGCTTCCAACTGCACATTTCGCGGTCACAAACTCTTCATCAATTACTCGTTTCTCCTCCGGAACGTGGATAACCTGCGCCTCACCAATCAAAATCTCGAGGTCTAATAATTCTACTTTCTTCGTGCCCTCGATAAAGTGCGCGGGCGCATCGACGTGCGTTCCCGTGTGAGCACCAAAACTAAGCGTCGAAACGTTCGCTCCGTCTCCATTTGCTAACTTGGACCAGTCCTGAATACAAATTCCGGGATCTCCAGGGTAAGTCGGCAGATCAACACTCAGGGGAACGCTCAAGTCGTAAATTGGCATCGGCGAATAGTGCCACAAAGAGGCACAAAAAGTATAAGAGTTAAAAAGCTCTGCTGTGTTTATGCCTTTTGTGCTTCTTTGTGGCCTACCTTATCATCGACGAGATGTCCACGCCTTTCCGACTCGCCGCGTCCAGTTATCTAAATTCCGCGCCGCTCATCTGGAGTTTTCTCAACGGAGCGAAGCGCGGGCAAGTTGATTTTGTTGAAGCCGTGCCGGCACGTTGCGCCGATATGTTGTCGCGCAGCGAAGTTGAAAGCGCGCTCATTCCGGTGATCGAGTATCAACGAATCGCCGGCGGCGCGCTCGTTCCGGATGTTTGCGTCGGTTCGCAAAAGGAAGTGCTAAGCGTAGTGCTGGTTTCGAAAGATACTGAGCTCGAGCAGATTCGCAGCGTGGCGCTGGACGAGTCGTCACGCACTTCCGCGACGCTCGTTAAAGTCATCTTTCGTGAATTTCTGGACCACGAGCCCGCGTGGACAGTACGAACGCCAAATCTCGAAGAGATGCTGGAGCGAAACGATGCCGCACTGATCATCGGCGATCCCGGCATGACGTTTCCCCGCACTGGTTTGAAGGTTTGGGACATGGCGGCGCTGTGGCGCAAGTACACCGAACTTGGTTTTGTCTTCGCCATGTGGATGGTGCGCGATGAGGCGGTGGAACGAGCGCAAAACGTCGATTTCGCCGGCGCGAGAGACGAGGGCGTTGCTCATGTTGAAGACATCGTCAACGAATACAAAGACAAAATCCCGATGCCGGTCGAGGAACTCCGCAAGTACCTGACCGAAAACATCGTATTCAGAGTCGACGACTCAATGAAAAAAGGTTTGCAGCTTTACTACGAACTCGCAGCAAAACACGCGCTTATAGAAACAGTGAAACCGCTGCGGTTTATTTGACGTTTTTGATAAGCTACGAGCGTCATGACAGCCACTGGTATTCAACCCATCCTTGATCGCGTGCTCGCGGGAACTCGCATGTCCGTCGACGAATGCCGCACGCTGCTCGAATCGCACGACATCGCGCGCATGGGCGTTGCCGCGGACGAAATTCGCGCGCGCCGCCACCCTGACAAGGTCGTCACCTACATCATCGATCGCAACATCAACTACACGAACGTCTGTAACGTAGTCTGCACCTTCTGCGCGTTCTATCGCCGGCCCGGCGCGCCCGACACTTATGTGCGCACGTTCGAAGAGATCTGCGAAAAGATCGACGAGACGATCGCCCTCGGCGGCACCGGCGTGCTGATGCAGGGCGGACTGCACCCCGACTTCGGTCTCGAGTGGTACGAAGGCCTGCTACGCTCACTGCGCGCGAAGTATCCCGGATTTCAGTTGCACTGTTTTTCGCCGCCCGAGATTCACAACATTCATCTCATCTCGAAACTCGATTACGAAACGATCATGGCGCGGCTCAAAGAGGCGGGACTTTACAGTCTGCCGGGCGGTGGCGCTGAGATTCTTGACGATGAGGTGCGCAAGCGCGTCGCCACGAAGTGCACGACTGACGAATGGCTCGACGTGATGCGTGCGGTCCATCGCGTCGGACTGCGCTCGACCGCGACGATGATGTTTGGCATCGGCGACAAGCTCGAACATCGTCTGCGTCACCTGCAACGCATTCGCGATCTTCAGGACGAAACCGGCGGCTTCACCGCGTTCATTCCGTGGACTTTTCAACGCGAGAACACGGCGCTCGGCCGCAAGATCAAAGACGAACCGACTGGCGTGGATTATTTGAAGATGCTGGCGGTGTCGCGACTGTTCCTCGACAACATCGAAAACTTTCAGTCGTCGTGGCTGACGCAGGGACTGCGTCTC
>DATEHX010000421.1:0-18297 GCA_035279345.1 Pyrinomonadaceae bacterium
CCGTTCGCGTCTGGATTCCGACCTCGACAAAAGCCGCTTCAATGGCACCAACCGTGAAGATGACATTAATTCGTTCATCAAAGACTACTACGAGCAGACAAAGCGATTGCGCGATCATTTCGATAAGCATCACTCGGCTACTGCCGATGTCGAAGCCGTGCTCGATCGTGCCGCGCGTATCGACGACTTCATGAGCCGCAATCGTCTTTCGTCGAAGTCACAAGACGAATGGTCCACGTTGAAGAGTAACCTCGACGAACTGGCTTCAGCTTATAACGTAAGCTGGCGTTGGGGCGGCTATAGTGCCGGACCCCGTGACGATTCTCCAGTGGGAACGACTGTCGGCGTTCCCTACCGCGTCACCGATCGCGAAGTCGAAAGAGTACTGGGCGCGATCGAGCAACAGTCCGATCGTTTTCGTTCGGCGCTCGATTCTTCGCTCGACAAGAGCCGGTTTGACGGCAGTCGGCAGGAAGACGACATCAATCGTTTCGTGAAAGAGTATTACGAAAGTACAAAGACGCTACGCGATCGCTTTGACGATCACAAATCTACCAGCGCAGACGTTCAGTCAGTCCTCGATCGCGCGGCGAGCATCGACTCTTTCATGCGACGCAACCGCCTGCGCAACGACGACGCCGCGCGCGAGTGGGAACGCCTACGCGGCAATCTCGACGAGCTCGCGCAGGTTTACAACGTGAGCTGGCAGTGGCGGTATTGAAGCCGAAGGCGGTCTCTTATAAATACATGACCGCCGCTCTTTGCAAGGAGTCCTTCTCAAGGAGATCTTGCGAAAGCGGCGGTCAGATTACTGGAGATTGCTTGTTCTGCTTACTTCGAAACCTTCGAAGCTCGGGGCTTCTCCCTCGCCCATCCAGCTGCTGCCAGTCTTGTCGAAATAAGCTGATTAAGTGAGACACCCTCTTCAGCCGCCTCGATCGTCAACTGTCGATGAAGGTATTTGGGCAATCTTACATTCAGCTTGCCGCTGTAGCGCCGGTTGTTTAAGGGTTCAGGTACTTCTTCGCCGCCGTCGCGTAAATCTTCAAAGGCATGTTGCACCACGGATCGAATTTCGTTAAGCGCCTTAGCCTGCGTACTACCATGCGCCGCTAAGGACGGAAACTCAAGGACGCGCCCGATGAAGGCTTCGTCTTCCTCGGACCACACCACGCTATATATATAGTCCCGAGTATTGAATTTTGTGCTATGTTGCGCTGCTGCGTTTACTTTATTCCGCACCATGAGTTTCTTCCTTCTCCGCACTCTTACTGATCGTCTCAACTGAGCTGGTCTGCTGTTTCGCTTTTAATCGTTCTAGTGCGGCAATAACTTGATCGACTTGATACGGTTTTGCTTTGGACCCATCTCTCTGCAAGTTAATGCGCGGATCTCCGGGCCAAGGTGTCTTGAAAATATGATGACTACCTCGAATCCTCTCGCACCCGAAGTGCTCTTGGCATATTCGAATCAAGTACGCGAACCTGACATTTCTCCTATTCTTGCTTAGTTCCTCAATTAGCTGAGCTATTGATGCCATAACCGTCGATCTGATTTGCATGGTACTAAATGTGGTACCACCGATCAACAGCCGAAAATGGGATCTGAGGCAATCGGCCGGCACTACTCGTTCACGATCGATTGCCAGGGGATGAGTTTGAAGTTCTGTGTGCCTTTATCGTCCACGCCGTCCTGGGCGATGAAGACACCGTTCGGAAATTTGGGACCGAGTGGCGCCGCGATGACGTGGATGCCATCGGTCTCTGAAACTCCATCGATGCCGTTGCCCGGGACAATGCGAAACGTTTTGACGTAGGCATTGTTGCCTTCGCGGCGGTAAACAACGTAAGTGTTGTTTCCCTGACTCGACGCGATCAAATATCCCCGGCCGTTTTTCTGATAAGCGAGCGTGAGGCCCTCGACGTCAGCCTTCAGATTACCCGCCGGTAGAACACCATCAACCTTGGTTGCATTCGCCGGCGCGTCGGGCGCCGCTGGATACTTCCAGATCCCGACTGCTTCCTCGCCGATGTACAGTTGGTCCAACTCGTCATCCGCCACACAACCTTCGAGTTGCGATCCGACTTTAAATAATCTCGCGCGCTTCGCGTCTACCTGGCCTTTGCCATTGTCGAACAATTCCAATTGTTCAACCTCACCCCGTTTGTTAGTGACGATGTAGTAAAACTTGCCGGTTGTTTGGTTGTGGTACATGCACGAGCCGTATGCTTCGACAGTGTCAATCGTGCGCGCGGCGACGTTTTCCAACCGCCGTGTTTCGGGATTGACACGATAGATCGCGATGGAGTTGTTGCTGCGGTTGCTGGCCGTCACTAGCGAGATCTTCTGACCGCCGAGCGGAAAGTTGTCACGGTGGTCCACGTTGTTCAGCCGGCCGTCGGAGAGAAACTGAACCTGCTTGCCGCTCAGATCATAAACCGCCAGACCGCGTTGCTTGTTGGTGCCGATGATGAGGCTCAACGACGGATCGCCGGGATTAACCCACAACGTGGAGTCGTCGGCCGAATCGCCGCGCACTCCCGTCGGCTCCGTCTCGATCGTTGCCGACACTTCGAGCACCAAATCGACGGGCTTATGCCTTGCCTTGCTGGCCTGACATGAAGTGGCAAGCAAGGCAAAGATAAAACAGAACACCAGGTGATCGGACTTCACACGATGTAGTTTATTGACAGGATTACAGAATTCACAAGACGGTTTTTTAACTTCTTGTGAATCCTGTTAATTCTGTCGACGGAATGTCTACTGCGGCAGTTCCTGGCCGGACTGTTCCGCTGCCATGTATCGGCTATACCAGTCCGGCCAGTTTGCGTCGCGCTCCCCGGTTCTCTTTTCGTGTTCGCCATGGGCGGCTTCGGCGCGTCGAAGGGCGCTCTCCAGATCGCTTACGGAACCGTAGGAAGTCACGCCCGAGTCGATGCGGCCGGGAAGCCGCGTCGTGATCTCCTGGAGCAACCAACTGTTTCCGTCAGGATCTTCAAACGACGCAAACGAGGAATAAGAACGGCCTTGCGGATCGCGCCCGCTGGCGCGCGGGTTTTCCACCGTGCTGTTGAATGGACCAGCGGCGAAGTGGAAGACCTCGCTCACCTCAACGCCACGAGCGATCAGATCGGCGCGGGCCGCGTCGACGTCGTGCACAGCCAGGATCAAACTCGGCGCTGCGCCGGGTTTAGCCGGCGTGATTCCCTTGCCGAAGATTACCGAGGCGTTCGAATTGTGCGGTGTCACTTGCACGCCGCGGAAGTCGCCGTGAGTGATATCGATGTCGACACGCCACCCGAGGTTTTCGTAGAACGCCTTGGCGCGATCGACGTCTGAGACCGCGAGCAGTACAACTTCGAGTTGCATGTCTGTTTGTTTGTTCATGGTAATTACCGTAACGATCGAAATCCGTCGCGCAAGTCGGGAATCAAAGCTTCCGGCTGGTTCCAGGCTGCAAAGTGAATGCCTTTGTCGTGTTTGTTGAAGAAGATAAGATTTGGATACGTACTCCTGACCCAACTCTCCGGAGACGCGTAGATCTCATTCGCAAAGACGCTGACCGCCGTGGGGACCTGTACATTCTTCGGGTCGAAAAACGCCAACTTGTTTTCCCAGTACAGACGCGCTGAAGAGACTGCCGTGTTCGTCAACCAGTAAAGCGTAATGTTGTCGAGGATGTCGTCTTTTGTCAGACCCTCGGTCTCATCGTTGAAGACGCGCGCGATGAGCTTGTAGCTGTCGATGTCATGGTCGATGATCCAGCCCGCCAAACCGACCGGCGAATCCGCAATTCCGTAAAGCGTCTGTGGGCGGTTTGCCATCTCGAGTGCATAGCCGAGACCGTGAGTGTAGAAGTAGCTGAGCTGATCGAACGCGTGCTTCTCATCCGCTGACAACCCTTCTGGTGGCGGACCGGCTGGAAGCACCTTTGCAATCTCGGGTGGAACTGTTTCCGGCATGTTGGTGTGGATACCGATCAATTCCGGAGGCGTTAGCAATGCCATCTGCTCGGTGATGATTGCACCCCAGTCGCCGCCCTGGGCCACAAAGCGCGTGTATCCGAGACGTTTCATCAACTCGATCTGCGCGCGTGCGATGCGCACAGGACCCCAACCGGGAGCAGCCGGCTTTCCGGAAAATCCGTAACCCGGCATAGACGGAATCACGAGGTCGAAAGCATCCGCTGCGCCGCCGCCATGCGCGGTCGGATCTGTCAGTGGTCCAACGATCTTGAGTTGCTCGATGACCGAACCGGGCCAACCGTGCGTGACGATCATTGGCAACGCGTTTTCATGTTTCGAACGTACGTGGATGAAGTGAATGTCGAGGCCGTCGATCTCGGTGATGAAGTGCGGCAGGGCTTTCAGTTTCGCTTCACACTTACGCCAGTCGTAATCGGTGCCCCAATAGCGGGCGAGTTTCTGCATGGTGTCGAGCTGCACGCCTTGCGAATCATCTGTAACTGTTTCCCGTTCGGGCCATCTGGTCGCGCTTACGCGTCTGCGCAATTCGGTAAGTTCAGCTTCTGGAAAATCGAACTGAAACGGGCGAATCGCTTCGCTGCTCTGTTGCATAGCACTGGTTTGGCTCATTTGGTGTACTCCTATGGGTAGTTTGGACCTCTATCAATGCGAATAACGTGTGAACACGAAATCGCGATCCTTGACAGCCTGGTGGCAAGGAAAACACTTTTTCATATCTGCTTCCGGGCCAGGTTTGCCGTCCTTATCGAATTGCGCGTAACCCCAACCGCCGGTCGCACCGTACTTTTTGGAATCCTTGACCATAAACTGGAGGTACCACGGCGGCGCATCGCCGGCGACGAAAGATTGGGCACGGCCGAAGACTTTGTTGTTTTCCTCCGACGGAACGTGTCTCCACGCTATGCGGCCGATTATTGCTCCTTCAGGAAACGGAAGTTTTCCTTCGCGATACGTCGCGATTGCAACGTCGTTGCCCAAAATCGCGCGGATGTCGTTGAGATTGCCTTCTTCGTGGGCCACCGATACCAACTTCCAATCACGGTAACCCTGCGGAATCTCGGTTACGAAGACCGGACTCGAGTCTTGATTGGCCCGGCTCGATGGTAGAGCGACAGTAACGAGTGCTAGCAGCAGGAAAGCGATCCGTTTCATAAGGGGTCTCCGTTTTCTGTGGCAGAGTAGACTTCTAACGGAGTAGGCGAATCCACCTAGACGGGTAATTTTAAGTACCTCATTAGGGTTAATTCATTTTTGGTTGGTCTCGGAGTACCATCGCGGCGAATGAGGATTCTGCAAGTATGTTCCGTGACCACTTTCGGCGGCGGCGAACGGCACCTGTCGGACCTCTCTCGTGCTTTAGTCGATCTCGGACACGAAATCTACGCGGCGTCGGTCCCGGATTCACCGCTGTGGGCCGAATTGTCGTTTCTGCCAAAAGAACGCCTGTTGGCATTGAGCCGGCGCAACCACGTGAAGAACGTGACGGGGCTCGCGCGGTTCGTGCGTGCGCACGACATTGAGATCGTTCACGCTCATGCAGCGCGGGATTACCACTGGGGCGCGCTCGCGGTGAAAATGGCGTCGCGCAGCCGGCTCGTGCTCACACGCCACGTGCTGTTTCCGCTAAAAAGAGTTAATGGGCCATTGCTGAGTGGCGCCGGGCGCGTAATCGCGGTTTCGGAAGCGGTCGCGGAAGTTTTGCGACAGAACGGCGTTGTTGACGCTTCAAAAATCACCGTGGTCCACAACGGGATTGACGTCGATCGTTTCGCCGTCGCGGATGTGCGTGAAGGTGATGTTCCCTTGTTGGTGGGAACGGTGGGCCACCTCGCGCCGATCAAAGGTCACGATGTTTTTGTGCGCGCCGCTGCGTTGATCGCACAGCGCCGCGAGAAAGTGAAGTTCGTGATCATCGGCGAGGACAAGTCTCCTGATATGAGTAACCGGAGATCTTTGGAGAGCCTGATTGCCGAACTCGGTTTGAACGAGATCGTCTCGATGCCCGGCTGGCGCGACGATATGATCGCTGCGCTCTCGTCGCTAACTCTGTTTGTCTCCGCGGCGCGCTCTGAGCCATTCGGCCTGGCGATTGTTGAAGCAATGGCGTCTGCTTTGCCGGTCGTTGCGACTGCGTCTGAAGGTGCGCGGGAAATCATCGAGGACGGAGTCAGCGGAAAGCTCGTGCCAGTTGACGATGCAGACGCGTTAGCCCAAGCCATCAACGATCTACTCGATAACTCGCTCGAATGTTCGCGTCTCGCCCGCAACGCGCGACATGCCGCGCGCGAACGCTTCTCACTCGCGCGAATGGCGAGCGACACCGAGCGCGTTTACCGCGAAGTGCTGGCAGACGCCTGACGAGTTCTCACTGCCAACCTGTCTGTTCCGCGAAATCATCTCCAGCGATGACCGTCGTCATGAACGTGTAGTGACTACTCTCCTGGAAACGGCGGTCTGACTTCACTAACGCCATGAACGCGAGGTGCCCTGAGTGTGCGCGGCCCACCAGACATCCGGCGCTGGCCCTGCCGATGCTGTGAGCTGCGCGATCGAATCCGGAATGCTGGTTGATGGCAAAGACTCCCTCGTAGATTTGGTCGCCGGTGCGGTTGAAATCCTTATTTCGATCGCGATGAATCTTTATCTTATCGACCTGGACCAGTGCCTCATGACCAGTACCACCGGAAAGTCCATGATGTGTGCCCCGAGCCCAAGCCTTGTACTGGCCAAACGCGATTCGCGCCACGCCCAGGCTCGCGACTCCCGCCGGTGGATTCGCCGTGTAGTGACGCCCTGGTTCCGTGGTCGACTGCCACTTCCCGAGCAACTTTGGGCGGCCTTCCTCAATAGAGATCAACATCCGGCAGTCGTTGAATCTGTCGGGCTCGTCGTTATTGAGTTCCCCATTTTCATCCATGCCCTCGACGTAGACGATGTTGATGAAACCGGGAACTCGCGCGACCCAGTAATTCTTGCTGAACATATATCTAAGCAACATGCTCGCAAGGTCGTTTCCCAACGCCAACGGAGCTACTTCGTCGGCTGACTTTGTTAACAACGCATCGGCTAACGCTTTGCCAAGAAACTCTTCGGTCCCGATTCCGGCGGTGTTTCCAAACTCGCGCAACGCCAGCTTCGATACCGGACCAAATTTCCCGTCGACAGGCGGGTCGAGAAAGCCAACGTCAGCAAGGCGCGCCTGGATGTCTTTGGTTAATTCAACGTCCTGAGAGATGGCGTCGATTTCGATGGTGGTGTTCGCCGCGGAAAATTCATCTAGTCTCATGACTAGTATGTTTTTCGCGAAGAAAATGTTTCTGTGCTTAGAGGTCGTCGAACAGGCTCAAGGTCGTACCGATCTCCCACTCTTTTCGATCGATCAACTCGGGGCCGTCGTTTTGAACGGAGTTTACTGCTCTGCCCACGGGGTGTGACGACATTGCGGAGTCTGGAAGTGGCGCCAGTAGCTCTCGTAAGGAGACTGAATCGGTTTGCGGGTTTAACCAGGAGTCATACGAATCCGGGCGCAGGATAACCGGCATCCGGTTGTGGATTGGTTTGAGTGTCTCGTTAGCAGTGGTGGTGACGATCGCGCAGGTCGTGATTCGTTCTCGCGTTCCCCAGCTATCCCAAATACCGGCGAACGCAAATAGCGACTCGTCGCTTAGTTGAAAGTAGTAAGGCTTCTTCGCGGTGCCGGAACGCTTCCACTCGTAAAAACCGTCCGCGAGAATCAGGCATCGACGGCTTTTATACGACTCTTTGAAACTCGGTTTGCTCGCAATCGTTTCGCTGCGCGCATTGATGAATCTCTTGCCGTCGCCGCTCTGCGCCGGAATCAACCCCCAACTGAGTGTTGTCAATTCCGGACCGTTGCCAAGATCCGCAACGACAAAAACGTCTTGCGTTGGAGCAATGTTGTAACGTGGTTCGAAGGGCAGACTGGCATGTATTCCGGGAATCTTGACTCTTGGAGCAGTACGAATTGTAAAACGGCCACACATTTCCAAAGCATGTTACTCAGGAATTGCTTCAAGACAAAAGGCCACTCACGGAGAGTGGCCTTTCATCGTGTTTTGAGTTCAAGCTTGGAAACCTGAAGGTTGAACTCCGAACGTTACTTAGGGTCTTACGACACTGAGCGTTGCGCTTCGAGTGGTTCCATTGAGTGTGGCGCTGATGGTGACTTTATTATCACCGCCGCCCAAGCTACCCGTAAGAGTTTTGATAACGAACGTCGAAGACGTTGCGCCCTCGGGTACCGTGACGCTCGCGGGAACCGTGGCCTTTTTCGTGTCATTACTACGCAGTGCTACCGAAACTCCGCCCGCCGGCGCGGGAGCGCTCAAGATAACGGTGCCGGTCGAACTCGCAGGCGCTACTACTCTGGCCGGATTCAAAGTCAGGTTCAACAACTCAACCCGCTCCTCCGGCAGAACCGTGGCGATGACCATATTTGAAAAGCCCGACTGATTGCCTGCCGCGTCAACGGCCGCCACTGTGTAAGTATGAGTTCCCAACTGACCTGAATCAGAAAACGCCGTTCCTGTTACTGTGCCGATCGGCGTTGCACCGTTGTCGCGAAAGACGCGGTAACCGGTGACGCCAATGTCGTCAGTCGAAGCGCTCCATGAAAGATTGATCGTTGCCCCGTCGATCGTTGCCGTAAGTCCGGCAGGCGCGGTCGGCGGCGTCACGTCTTGCGGTGGCGCGGAAAGGGTCGTTGCGGAAGCAGTGTTTGATAAAGCAGAGCGATTGCCCGCCTCGTCGAATGCCAACACTACATAGCTGTGCGTTGAATCCGCCGCGAGTCCCTTATCACTAAACGACGTTCCGTTGGTTTTGGCGATTGCCGTCGCTCCGCCATCACGAAAGATCTCGTAACCGGTAACGCCGACGTTGTCTGCCGATGCACTCCAGGAAAGATCGATCGTGGATGAACTTGTCGCAGTCGCGGCGAGCCCAGCCGGAGCTGTTGGTGGTAACTCATCGATCGTTGGCGTGACGTCGTTACGATAACGCGCCAGCGACAGATCGAAGTTACTGCGAAAGGCTCGTCCTGCCGCCACGATCTTTCCGTCGGCTTGAAGAGCGACAGCCTGTGCGTGATCAGTGCCGTTGGCGAAGTCCGTTGTGATCGCGCCGCCGCTGCCGAAACTCGAATCAATGCTGCCATCGGAGTTGTAACGCCGCACTGCAAAGTCGGGCGGAGTCGCAAAGGTCTTGAACGCCGCGCCGGCCACAATGATCTTGCCGTCAGGCGCGAGAACCAAAGCGTTAGCCTGTTCGGTGGCGCTGTCGGCAAATGGAACCGCGGTTTCTCCGCCAATGCCGAAACTGGTGTCGAGCGTGCCGTCCGCGTTGTAACGCGCAAGAGCAAAATCAGTTGCAACCGGCCGCGTGGCCGTGTCTGAAGCGGTACCCGCGACGACGAATCTTCCGTCCGGTTGAAGCACAATACCGTTTGCTTTGGCGCCCAGATCGAAGAAGCTGGTGATCTGTTTGCCGCCGCTGCCGAAAGCGAGGTCAGTGCTACCGTCCGGATTAACGCGCGTTAGTGCAAAACCGATATCCGTGTTGAAGCTGTCGTAAGAGGCGCTGCCGACGACAATGATCTTGCCGTCCGGTTGGACCACCGCGGCGTTTGCCTGATCGAAACTGCCAAAGAAATCAAAGACGACTTTACCCGCGTCGCCGAAACTCGCGTCGAGACTGCCATTCGCGTTGTAGCGCGCGAGTGCGAAGTCGAGACCGCTGTTCGGAACTCGTGGATTAAAGTCTGCGGTTCCGGCGACGACGATCTTGCCGTCGGGTTGAAGCATGATGGCGCCGGCAGCGGCAAACGTGCCGCCGAAACTGGTAGTCAACGAGCCGCCGTTGCCGAAACTGGAATCGACACGGCCCTCGCTCGTGTAACGCGCGAGCGCAAACACACGCGGCGTGCCGCCATTGCCGCCGAGTTGTGCAACGCCTGCGACCACGATCTTACCGTCCGGTTGAATGACCAGGGCGTTGATCTGATCGACGTTGCGAAAGAAGTCGGTTGTGATCTTTCCGTTGCTTCCAAATCTTTTGTCGAGCGTACCGTTGGCGTTGTAGCGAGCGACGATGAAATCTTCGACTGTCTTCGCACTGCTGAAGCTCGACCCGGCGGCAACGATCTTGCCGTCAGGTTGAATGGCCACAGCATTAGCTCGATCGATGTTTCCTGAAAAGTCGGTTCTGACCGTTCCACCTGAACCAAAAGTCGGATCCAGATTGCCGGTCGTAGTTTGTCCAAATACTCCCGTTGCGGTAATCAATGCGGCAACGATCGCAGCCGGGAACGTGCGCAAAAGTTGAAGAGCTGATTTTTTCATCCTGGTTATTCCCTCGGATCGATGAGAGCAGAAGGGGTTTTCGCCCCTCCTGCTCCCAATGGTTGTTTTGCGGCTATGGCCTGAGAACGTTCAGGACTGCTGTCCTTCCGGTTCCGGCAAGAGTCGCGGTGATGGTGACCGGGTTCTGGCCGCCACCAAGTTGACCCGTGAGGGTCGTGATGGTGAAGGTCCGCGAAGTTTGTCCGGCCAGCACTGTTACTGTTTGCGGCACGGTGGCTTTCCTCGTCTCACTGCTTCTCAGCGTGATGGTCAGCCCACCCGCGGGTGCGGGGCCGCTCAAGGTGACTGTGCCAGTTGCCGCGGTCGGAGCAGTCACAGTCGTCGGGGTAATGGTTAAGGAGATCAACGCTCCCGCTACTTGCGTCGTCGCTGATGCAGACGTCGATTTAGCGGACTGGTTGTTCGCCGCATCGAAGGCTGCGACCGTGTAGCTATGCGTCGAGCCAACGGCGAGGCCGATGTCGGAGAACGACGTGCCGGTAGTGACCGTCGCGATCTCCGTCGCTCCGCCATCGCGGAACACCTTGTAGCCGGTGACGCCGAGGTTATCGGTCGAAGCCGTCCACGAAAGATCGATGACGGATGCGCCCGCACCGGTAGCCGTAAGACCCGTCGGGACTGACGGCGCAGTGAGATCGGCGCCCGGTGTCGTTATCACGACCGCGTTCGACGAAGCTGATTGATTGTTTGCCGCGTCAACCGCTGTCACTACGTAGCTGTGAGTCGATCCGACCGCGAGACCGATGTCAGTGATAGACGTTCCGGGAACGGTGGCGATTGGTGTCAGACCGCCGTCGCGGAAGACTTTGTAATTAACAACGCCGACGTTATCGGTCGAAGCCGCCCATGAAAGATTGACGGTGGTCGAGTTTGGCGCAGTCGCCGCCAGGTTTGTCGGCGCTGTCGGGGCTGCGGTATCAGCCGGCGTGGTAGCACTCGCGCTGTTCGAAGCCGGTGATAGATTGCCTGCGGCATCGCTTGCGATCACCTTGTAGCTGTGTGTCGTGGATGGCGCGAGGCTGGTGTCTGAGAACGTCGTTCCGAGAACTGTCGCCATCGGCGATGGAGAGTTGTCGCGGAAGACCTTGTAGCTTGTGACGCCGACGTTATCCGTTCCCGCGGTCCACGAAAGGTTGATCGTAGTCGGGCTCGCCGCGGACGCAGTGAGCGCGGTCGGCGCGGTCGGCGCGGTCAAATCGCACGTCGTTAAAGGCTCGAACGATTCGGTCGCGGTAATGGTCTGTGCCGGCGGATTGGCTGGTGGCCATGCGAGCACAGTGTTGTTGCCGTTGAACTTGCCGAGAGTGCCGTCGACGTACGAAAGAACACGATTCGCAACGTTTGACAGCGAACTCGCCGTGAAGTTCGGATCGTTGTACGGTCCGGTCGGCAGGTCTCCCTGCGTGCGCGGATCGAATATTTCAAACGGGAACGGACTTAGCGGTTGCACTGCCGCCTCGCAGTTGCCGATACAACCGCCGGGGCTCAAGCGCCGGTCCATCATCCAGGGAATACCTGAGAAGCTGTAGGGCGTTTGCATCGCGTCGAGATCGATTTCATCGAACTCCGGCGTGACAACACCACCAAGACCCAAACCGAATGGGAAGAGGTACTGGCCGTTAGTCGCTTCGCTTCCACGGATATCGATCGTCTTGAGAGCGCCCGCCTGATCGGCGAACTTGCGGCCCGTGCGGGCCTGAATCTCACGCGGAATCGGACTCAGAACAGCGAACTGTTCCGCGAACGTGCCGCCACCCGGACATGGGTTTGAAGCCGCGAACCGTGGATCGGCGCGCAAGTGAGCGCATGGATCGAGTCTTGGGCCAGTCGCGGGATCGACAAAATCTACGTCGTGACGAATTTTCCAGATGTTGCCACCGACTCCGTCGACGAGACCGTTCTGTCCGCACGTGCCCGCGCCCGCGGCGTTGTCGCAACCGACTACCGTCGCGAGCGGAAACTCGTGTGGTTGATTGTTGGCCGGATCGTAGTGAAGCGACCAGATCATGACGTCTGTGTTGAGTGATGCGAAGCCGATGAAGAGCGTGCGGGCGCGTTGGTTTTGAAAGCCCGGAGCGTCTACTCCGACTTCGTTGAGAAACAGGTAATCGGGTTGGCCGGCGACATTTCGCGTGGCCAGTGCGCGCTGGACCATCGTGCTGTGAGCGGAGATGAACCGAACGCCGCCGATCGTTTCGAAGTTGCCCTCGGCCTCGATGCTATCTCCGACCTGAATCGGTGCGAAGCGCCGCGAGTCGGCAACGATTAAATTGGCAGTGCGATTGGTTGACGGACAGAGCAGGTCGCCGGTGCCGGTGCCACTGCTTTGCGCCGTCAGTGTTTCAGTTGTGTTTGCGTCGGCGTCGACGTCAATCGTGTCAACGAACGGGCGCGCGACGGTGCTTGGAATACAGCTAGGCACGCCGGTGGTGAAAACGTTTGTGTAGTTGTCGGGATCGAGCGTGAAACGCGGGTCGGGGCTGCAGTTGGGAGAACCGGGGAGACAACCGAGACCTTGTTGCACGGTGTGACGGCTTTCGGGATCGTTGAGACGAACCATGACGCCTGTGTTCGCGTCGTTAGTCAGGCCGTTGATCCGGAAGTAACCGTCAGTGTAATTGATGTAAGTGACGACGCCTTTTACCGATTCAGTACCTTTTTGGAAAAAGATATCGCCGGCGATGACGTTTCCGTTGCTGGTGCGGTTCGCATGAACGACGGCGTCGCCGCCCTTCTTGCTCGTGTTACAGATGTCTGCTTTCGCGAGACCGCTTTCCGCGCGGCCCAGACACTCTTGGGGAGCTTGTGCAAATATTTGCTGGAGCGTCAGCCGGTTGGCGGGAAGGTCGATGAGCAGGTTACGCGGGATGATTACGTTTTGCCCGCCCACGACAATGGTGCCGCCGGACCATACATCATTTGGGTTAGTGAGCGTAATACGCTCGATCTCTCCTGTGATTGGAGCTGCGGTCGCAGTTTGCGCCTGAGCTGTGCTCGCCGGCGCAAGTAAGAGTACGCACAACGCGATCAGCGCGGCGATACTCGTTAACGATTGCGAGGACCTTTTCTGAATTCTGATCTTCAGGGGGCTTGCCTTCATAATTCTCCTTCTTTTATGTGGGTTAGAGGTTGAATAAATGCTTCGTTCGCGCGCGCAGACACGATCCCTTATTCGCCAAACTAGTAAGCGGCGGCGTTTCGTATCTGATTAATTCGAGATTGGCGCCTTCAGATTCGGTGGGCCAATAAGCGCGAACAGGTTGCGAGGGCGCTCAGAGGCAATGAGTATGCCCGAGCGGTAAAGAAAGCATTCGAAAGCGAAATGCAGTTTCAGGGCGGAAGTGATGTGCTTCACCGTGAAGCATAGATCGGGGCGGAGTGCCTCACTTTGAACCACGCGCAAGGTAGACAGGAATCACAGAATTAACAAGATTGCTCAGGAAATAACCCATCTTGTCCATTATTTTAGTTTGCGTTCTGAAGGGATCAACGAGTCGTGGATGTGGACGGCCGCCATCGCGCCTTCGGCTGCGGCAACGATGGCCAACTGAGACATCGGTGTGATGTCGCCCGCGGCGTAAACGCCTTCGACACTGGTTTGCCGAGTTCGATCGACCCATATCAAACCGGACGGTTCGTCGAGTTTGCAGCCGAGCATTTCGTGCAAATTACTTGCTGGCTCAGTTCCCAGGTTGAAGAAAAGTGCATCGCAGTCCAACGCGTCGCCATCGCTGAACAGGACTCGTTGTAATTGCTTCGCTTTGAGATCTCCTTCGAGTGCCTTGATGCTTTGATGGCGCACGTCGATATCGAAAGCTGCGAGCTGGGCACGATCGTCGTTGCTGACATCGTCTTCAGTGATTAGCGTGATCTTCCTGGTCCACGTCAGCAAACCCAAAGTGAAACCAACGGTCTTACGGCCACTTCCAAGCACGGCAATTCGTTTTTCGATGCATTCGTAACCGTCGCAGTCAGGGCAGTGATGAACGCTGACGCCGTAGAAATCGCGAAAGCCCGGGCAGTCGGGTGTCACATCGCGTAGTCCAGTTGCGAGTAAGACACGTTGAGCATCGAATGTGCGACGATCTTTATCCCTGTCACCGATCGAGACACGGAAATGTTTGTTTGGGAGTTGTTCGATTTCAGTGACGCAGCCTTCTACGATCAAGCCACCGTGAGCGGTAACTTCATCGCGTCCACGTGCGAGGAGTTCAACCGGCGAGATTCCGTGATGGCCCAGGAAACCGTGAACGCCGTGGGCATATTCGTTACGCGGACTGTTATGGTGAAAAGTTAGCGTGCGATGACGGTAGCGAGCGAGGAAGAGCGACGCGGAAAGACCTGCTGGTCCGGCGCCGACAACAATACACTCGTATAAAGCCTTATCCTCCAATCGAACTCTCTCAGAGTCGAAGGCCGCTATTCGACATAGTGACCATTCAGTTGATCTTTAAGCTCGTCGGGAACGGAGTGCCAGGGTGCAAGGCACAGTTCATGCGAGCTCCAGTCGGAAACATGCACGCGTGCTACTTGCCACCTGGCAAGGTGCTTTTCGTAATGCCAGCGATATATCGGACCGTGGCTTCGCTGGCTATAGAAAACATTATCTTCATCCGCATCTTTGTTGTCAGGCCGGATGAACATGCGTACTCCGTTCATAATCCTGCGTCCATCTTGTAGCTACTAGTTTGCACATTCATCTCAGGTTGGCGCTTGTGCGCTTTACGGTATTTCCCAATGCCTTTGCGTACCAACGTGAAGATTGACTTCCGGTTTTGGAATATTAATCTGAGCCACGCAGTTGCGGTCATTTGTGGAACGTAGATGCCGCGGAAGAATAGACGCATCAGGAAGTGCATTGCACCAGCTTCGAGACTCCGCTGCGTCAGCAGGTCAACTACCTGTTTGTTGCGCTGGGGGCTATACGATTTTCGCCACGCCTGGTCTACTTCATCGTGCGCTTGATCGGTCGTCATTCTCAGGGGCGTGTGCGACATTTTGTAGCGAGCGAAATTCAACCAATGCCGCGGTCTGGTCAAGCGTCCCTCCGACTGTAGTCTTGTATACAGCGGAGTGCCTGGTAACGGAGTAAGCGGACTAAAGACCGGCAGTCCGGGTGGCCATTCCTCTATCTGCTTCAGGGTCCGTTCGGCTACGCCAGGCGTGTCGTTGTCGAGACCGATAATAAAAGAAGTGATCGCATAGATGTTTCGTTCGGCAAGCCGGTTCAAGACGTGAGCATATTCTCCCGGCTTGCTAAAGCTCTTGTTCACGTCTGAAAGATTCTCCACGTCGAGGGATTCCATGCCGATGAAAATCCATCTACCGCCGGAGGCAGCGATCAAGTCCACCAGTTCCTCATCACGCAAGAGGTTCGCGCTAATTTGTGCGGTCCAGGGCAACTGAGCTTTAGCGGCGATGATGTCGCGAAGCAAAGATTTCGTGCGTTTGATGTTAATGGCAAAGTTGTCGTCGATGAAGAACACCGAGATCTTGCCGCGCTCTCTGCGCATGCGGCGCTTCAACATCAAGAGTTCATTAACGACACTCTCATTGGTTCGAAAGCGAATCGAATCCCCGAAGAATCCGGTCACCGTGCAAAACTCGCAACCGTAGGGACAGCCGCGACCGGATTCAATCGGCATCATGTTCAGGTATTTCCAGCCGGATCCCTGACGTTCCGCAAAACCGCGAAACATCCTCGGGATCAAATTAAACTGGTCGAGATCGATCGTATCCCAGGGGATTACCGGATATGACTTCAGGCTTGGCTTTCGTTCTTTCCCAAGCTCGTCGACAGGTGCGTAAATTTCTTTCAACGTACCCTGCGCCGCATCGGCAACGATCCTGGGCCATGTTTCGTCGGCTTCACCGAGTGCTACCGCGTCGGCATGTTTGGGCCCGCCATCGCGACCCAGAGCTTCGTCAGGAACTTCGGCAACGTGTGGACCACCCATGACGACGGGAATACCCGCCGCACGGAGCGCGTCGGCGAAGGAATACGCTCGAGCAATCATGCGCGTCATTGCTCCGATACCGACAAGGCCAATCTGTTGCTCGCGCGCGAACTGAACGAGTTGCTGCTCATTCATCGCTTTCGCGTTCCCGTCGATCAACAACACTTCATGTTCGGGTGGAGTTAGCGACTTGAGCAGAAACATCCAGAGGTGCGGCATGAAATTCCGCGTCACTCCGTTGTCCGGGTTATAGAGTAATATTCTCATGCTTGTTGATCCCTGTAATGGTCCAGACGGAGTTCCGCGGCTCGAGGGCGCGCCTAACCGAACAGACGGTTTCTACCTGTTTTCGACGCAAACAATAAGCGGGTCTAAGTGCTGGTCCGTCAGAGAAACTGCTTTAACTCAGGACTTGCGGCCTGATTTCGAACGTTGACGTGTTGGGGAAATTTTATCTTTTGTGAGGAACAAGACATCGCCGGGCTGACACCGCAAGGCGCGGCAGATTTTCTCGAGTGTTTCAAAATTGATTCCAACCGCCTTGCCCTTTTTCAGCCGCCACAAAGTTGTATGACTGACACCCGTCTCCTTCGCCAACCAGTAGAAGCTGCGCTTTTCGTTGGCCAGTAATTTGTCGAGCCGGGGAACGATCATAAGTGGGAGGAGTCATATCTACCACATATAAAATATATTGTCGAATTGAAATATATTTCGTACTTAGGACATATCGACTACTCGCGGACTTGCAACTGAGCCTCTCCATTGGCATTATAGACATCGGTTAATTTTCTTTCGGAGAGATTATGGAGGAACAAAAAGCTTTCAAAATCGGCGATCGTGTCGACCAAATGTGCAGCAACTGTAACGAAGAGCGCGGTCACATCGTCGTTTCCATTAGCAAGACGGGAAGCATAACGCGAGTCAGTTGTCCCATGTGCGGGTCACGCGTTACATACCGCGCCGGCACGAAACGCCGTGCGTCCGCTACGGCTGGTGCGCCATACGATCGCGCGCGTACGTATCGGAAGGGCCAAACGCTGATACATCCCACATTCGGCGAAGGCGAAGTAACCGCGATCATAGAACCACAGAAAATGGATGTGTTGTTCGCGGATCGCATGCGCCGGCTCATTCATGCGCATTCATAGTCTCCGAGACACTTCACACTAAAGAGCGGCAGGCACTCTACGACATCCTGAACACACGGGATGCTCGTGCGTTTTTTTCGAGACGAGGGGGAACAGTTCATGGATGCCGAAAGACTTAATCATTTTCGCAGTCTGTTGCTGAAGGAACGGGAGCGAATCGAATCCTTACGCGCCGATCAAACGGACGATCGTGAAGACGTCATCGACGGCGTTCCCGATGAAGGCGATCTGTCGCATTCTGACGCTGACAAGGATCTCGCTTTCAATCTCGGCGAGCGCGAAACGCATCAGCTCCAGGAAATTGACGATGCACTCCGCCGAATCGACGACGGCACGTATGGCACCTGCATGCGGTGTGAGAAGCCGATCGATGAGAAGCGTCTCGAGGCTGTTCCGACCGCTCTCTATCATGCAGACTGCCAGTCGGAACGCGAAGAGGCTGAAGGTCTGGAGACGCCAACGCTGTAGGAAAACAGCAATCCGTTAGTCGCGCAGATAGTGGCAACTGTAGCCACCGGGGTGCTTGCGCAGGTAGTCCTGGTGATAATCTTCGGCGCTGTACCAGGTGGAGGCGGGTTCAATAGTTGTCGTGATCGGCCGTTTCCACTTTCCTGATGCATCTACGCGTGCCTTCACTCGTTCGGCTGTAATCTCCTGCTCGGGTGTCTGGGGAAAGATCGCCGAACGATACTGCGTGCCGACGTCGCCACCCTGGCGATTAAGCGTTGTGGGATCGTGCAGTTTGAAAAACCAATTTTCCAGTAGATCTTCGTAGCTGAGCACCGCCGGATCGAACGTGACACGGATCGCTTCCGCGTGGCCCGAC
>DATEHX010000422.1:0-19785 GCA_035279345.1 Pyrinomonadaceae bacterium
TATTACCTTAGCTGCGCGGAAAAGTACAGCGTTCAAAAAAATAGTCTTCGTGTCCCACCTAATCCTTACTTGACAAAACCCCTCGTTTTCAAGTATCTTGATGTCAAGATAAATATGGAAAGTCTGGAATCACTAACCGGCGGCACTGGCGTGCACGTCTTTTTGGTTTTATGGAAGGCGCTGCATGCGGTGGAAGACTACGCAGTCAAAAGCATCGCCGATATGGAGATCGGCGCGACCGACTTCGCCGTTCTGGAAGCCTTGCTCCACAAGGGGCCGCTTCCGGTGAATGAAATCGGCAGGAAGGTTTTGTTGACGAGTGGCTCGATCACGACCGCCGTCGACCGGCTCGAAAGCAAAGGATTGGTCGAGCGGCGCGCTCATGGCAGCGACCGCCGCGCGCGAATCGTGCACCTGACCAAGCAGGGAAAAGCGCTGATTGTGCGCGCCTACGCACAGCACGCGGCCGACATCGAGCGTCTGGCCGCGGCCTCGCTGACAAAAGCTGAGCGCGCGACACTGATCCGGTTATTGAAAAAGATTGGTTACGAAGCAGCGGCAGCGTTGAAACGCGCGTGATGCCGCGTGAGTTTACAAGGAGTAAAGATGGAAGCGACGAAATTGAAAAAAGAACAGACACGCAGTGTGGCTGGCGTTGTGAATAGTATCGAGACTTTGGAAGGCGGCGGTTTTCTGGTGCGCAGGCCGTTTCCGCAGGCATCGTTTTCGGAGTTCGATCCGTTTCTGCTGCTTGATGAGATGGGGCCGATGGACGTCGCGCCCGGTGAAGCAAAGGGAGCGCCGGATCACCCGCACCGTGGTTTCGAGACGGTGACGTATTTGCTCTCGGGTGAGATGGAGCACAAGGATTCGCGTGGACATGCGGGCCGCCTGACGCCCGGCGACGTCCAGTGGATGACGGCGGGCGCCGGTGTAGTGCATTCGGAGATGCCGAGTACCGAGTTTCAGCGGGAAGGCGGCAGGATGCACGGCTTTCAGTTGTGGGTGAACCTGCCGCAGCGCGACAAGATGACGAAGCCGCGCTATCAGGAGATTCCGAAGGCGCGAATCCCGGAAGTGAAGTCAGAAGATGGTCTTGTGACGGTACGCATCATCGCCGGTGAGGCGATGGGCCAACAGGCAGTGATCGAGACGCACACGCCGATCGTTTACCTGCACTACAGTATCGAGCCCGGCGGTGTGGTGACGCAGTCTGTGCCGCCTGAGTACAACGCGTTCGCTTACCTTGTGGAGGGTGCAGGACTGTTTGGTGGTGCCAGCGAGCGTGCTAGCGATGGACAGATGGTGATGTTCGCGCAGGACGGAGAACAGATTCGGATCGAGAATCCGGCGGATTCGCAGATGCGGTTGGAAGTGCTGCTCATAGCAGGGGTTCCGTTGAACGAGCCGGTCGCTCGTTATGGTCCATTCGTGATGAACACGGAGCGCGAGATTCGCCAGGCATTTGAAGACTACGTTCGTGGACGCATGGGCGCTATAGAATAGCCACGAAGAGGCACAAACACCAAACACAAAAAAGCACAGATCCTTTGTGCTTTTTTGTGGCTCACATCTGGTCGGGGACGCGGATGCCGAGGATTGAGAGTGCCGTGGTTAGTTGTGCGCGCACGATCTGCGTCACGGCTATCAACACAGCGCGGCGGACTTCGTCCTTTTCGGTGACGATGCGGTTTTCGTCGCGCTGATAAAAGCGGCTGAAACCTCTAGCGACCGAGAAGGTGTATTTCGCGAGGTTCGCAGGCTCCGCTGATTTGCGACACTGCGCAATCACTTCGTCTAACTGCTGCGTCAACATCAGCAGCGACCAGATCTCGGTGCCGATTTCGCCCGAGAGCACTTCTGAGATTCGCGTCCGCAACTCGTCGTCACCGACCCTGTCCAACAATGCGGCTGCATCGTGCAAAGTCTGTTCGTCGAGTTTGCGGAAGATGGAGCCTGCACGCACCGCGGCGTACTGACAATAAGGACCCGTTTCACCTTCGAAAGAGAGCGCTTCTTTGAAGTCGAAAGCGATGACTGTATTGCGCGTGAACTTCAACAGGAAATAACGCAGAGCTGCTACCGCAACCTCGTGAGCCGTGGCTTTCAACGCTTCTTCAGACAGCTCAGGATTTCGCTTTTGAACTTCCGTGAGCGCGCCCGCTTCGAGTTGATCGATAAGATCGTCGGCCTTCACACCAAGACCCTTGCGCCCACTCATCTCGATGTATGGCCGCGTGCGATCTTCTTCATTCAACACGATTCCGAGTTCTTCGCACGCCGCGGGCGAAAGCGCCACCATCTCGTAACTGAAGTGCACGCTCGCCTCCTCGCCGACCTCCGGAACGACCGCGGCCACACCGCGCGCGACGATTTCCTGTGGATACGACTGGCGCGAGTCGATCACGTTGTAAACCGTCTTGCCGCCGCCGAAGTGCGGACGTTCGACACCGGCTTTCTCTTCTGCCTTTTCATCCGTTGTTGTAACCCAAAGCGTGTACTGGTCCGGATACTGGCGGAAAACGCGGTAGTGAAAATCGAGACCGAGCTTGCCGAGTTTCCACAGTTGATAAGCGATGTCTTTGCCGGTGTAGGTGACTGTGCCGTTGGACCGCACGATGATCTTGTCTGACTCGTGCTCGTCGGTTCCGGTGTGCGACTCGAAAGGCATCACCCAACAACCCGCGTGACGGCCTTCGGTTTCGAGGCGAATCACGCCTTTGCTCTTCATCAGTTCGAAAGCGCGTTCCCAGAAGTGCAGGTGCAGAATCTCCGACTCGCGCGCGAGCAGGTCGTAACGAATACCGAGACGCTCCATCGTGTCGAGAATGCACTCGACGTTGCGCGTCGCGACGTAATCGGCGAGCTCGGCGATGCGGTTGTCGCCTTCCTCGATCGCGTGCAACACCTTGGTGCGCATCTTGAGCTTTTCGGGATTCAGCTCGTTGTTCGGATCGCCGTCGCGATAGAAGAGCCCGACTTCGGTGTAGAGATCCCAGCAGTAGTAATCAAACGGGTAGTCGGGAGTGAGCGACGCGTCGAGCGCTTTGATCTTTTCGAGGTTCATCGCCTCGAGATGCAGAAAACCGACGACGACGTCGGCGACCTGGACGCCCGTGTTGTCGATGTAGTTTTGCACTTCGACCTGGTCGCCCGCGGCTTGCAGAATGCGTACGAAAGTGTCGCCGAGCACTGCGTTGCGAACGTGACCGATGTGCGCGGCTTTGTTTGGGTTGATGCTGGTGTGCTCCACCATCATCTTGCTTTCGTCCGTCTCTCCGTTTGCGCCCAAACCGGGCTTCGCGGAGAAAAGCTGGAGTAACTTCGCGCGATCGAAGAAGACGTTGATGTAACCCGCACCGGCAATCTCGACGCGCGAGACTTCGGAAAGATTTTCGAGTTCAGGTTTCAGTTTCTCGCCGATCGCGCGTGGCGCGACCTTCTCGCCGGTTGCTTGTTTGACGAGTTTCGCGAGTTCGAAACAGACGGGAAACGCGAGATCGCCGAGCTCCGGCCGCGGTGGCGTATCGGCGGTCAGTTGCTGCACCTCGACGCCAAACATGTCGCGCGCCGCCGTGCGAATTCGTTCTTTGAGTTGTTGTTGCAGGTTGCTTAGCGTCATGACAAAAGCGCAAAGTATAGCGCATTTGCCGCTTTTGTGCCTTTTCGTGGCCTCTGCTACCATCGCGCAAGTCCATGCAAACTCTTACAAGTCCGAAGATTTCCGCTGAATTGCGCCGCCGCTTCGACACCGCTAGGGACGTGCTGGTGTTGACGGGTGCGGGCGTGTCGGCGGAGTCGGGCGTGCCGACGTTTCGCGGTGGCGGGAACAGTGCGGTCTGGAAAGGGTTGCCGTTCGAGGTCATTTCGTCAGGCGCGATGCTCGAACGAAATCTGCCGGCGGTTTGGGAATGGTTTGATTATCGCCGCGATGTGCTGCGGGCGCTCGAACCGAATCCGGCGCACCATGCGATCGCGAGTTGGCAGGAGCGTTTTGCCGGCCTGACGCTCGTCACGCAGAATATCGATGGATTGCATCAACGCGCTGGTTCGCGCAACGTCGTCGAATTGCACGGTAACATCTGGCGCGCGCGTTGCACGGTTTGCCGTCTCGTTCATGAAATTCCGATGGAAGGCGAACGCCCTGAGGCGTGTGAAGAGTGTGGCAATACGTTGCGGCCCGATGTGGTCTTGTTTGGCGAAATGTTGCCGCCGGGAGCGTTTGAGTTTGCGTTGGAGCTGGCTTCTCATTGTGAGTTGTGTTTTGTGATTGGCACTTCGGGGCTGGTCTATCCGGCGGCGAGTTTGCCGGAAGTGGCGAAGTCGTCGGGTGCGTTTGTTTGTGAAGTGAATCCTGAACGCACGCCATTGTCTGATTTGTGCGACGAAGTGATCATGGGAAAAGCGGGAGAAGTTTTGCCACAGATTTGACGGAAAGACACGGATGAAGACTCTTTATTTTGACTGTTTTGCGGGTGCGAGCGGCGACATGATTCTTGGCGCGATGGTTGCGGCGGGCGTGGATCAGAATGCACTGCGGCAGCAACTGTCGTTGTTGAATGTTGACGGCTTCAAGATCAACTTCGAGACCGTCGACCGGTCGGGTCTCAGCGCGACTTACGCCCGCGTTGAGACTGCGCACGAGCACAAGCATCGTCATCTTTCCAACATTAAAGAGATCATCGAACGGTCCGGTGTTTCCGACGCAGCAAAAAAGCTATCTATTCAAATCTTTAGCCGACTGGCGGAGGCCGAAGCGCGCGTGCACAACGAACCCGTCGATCACGTTCACTTCCACGAGGTCGGCGCACTCGACGCGATCGTCGACATTGTCGGCGCTGCGATCTGTTTTGATTTGCTGAAGATCGATCGGTTTCTATCGTCGCCATTGCACGTTGGCAGCGGGACGATCCAAATGGCCCACGGGCGTTTTCCCGTGCCGCCGCCCGCTGTGGCTGAGTTGCTGAAAGGCGTGCCGTTTTATTCGACCGACATTCAAGGCGAACTATTGACGCCAACCGGTGCGGCGATCATCACGACGGTCTGCAGCGAGTTTGGACCAATTCCGCAGATGAAGACTGAGATCACAGGCTACGGCGCGGGCACGCGGCAGTACAAAGATTTTCCCAACGTGCTGCGTGTGATGCTCGGCGAAACACAAGCGGATGGAGCGGCAGATGAAAAGCTGTGGATGATCGAGACGAACATCGACGACATGTCGCCACAGCTTCTCGGTCACGTGATGGACGTTGCGTTCGAACAAGGCGCGCTCGATTGTTACTTCACGCCGGTGCAGATGAAGAAGAATCGTCCAGGTGTGTTGCTGTCGGTGCTTTGCGAACCGGATAAAAAAGAGTCGTTGCTGAACCTGCTGTTTACGGAAACGACGACGCTCGGCGTTCGCAGTTACGAAGTCAAGCGACGCGCCTTGCAGCGCAGCATGATGCAGGTGGAAACGCAGTATGGACCGATAGATGTTAAAGTAGCCCATTTAAACGGGCGCGTTGTAAACGAGATGCCGGAGTTTGATCAGGTCCGGGCCGCGGCAAAAAAAGCCGGAGTTGCACTGAAAGTCGTAGAGGACGCAGTTCGTATCGCTAGTAGGAACACGGATGAAAGCAGATAAAGAAGTAGACCTCGATTTGATCGCGCAGGGTGTGCGGCTGATCCTTGAAGGTATCGGAGAGGATCTGGAACGCCCGGGCCTGCAAGGCACGCCGCAGCGCGTCGCCGATATGTACGCGGAGTTGACCTCCGGCATGCGCGAGGATCCGCAACAGCACGTGATGCCTTTGCCCGGCGACACACACGACGAGATGGTGATCGTTAAAGACATCAGTATCGCGTCGTTGTGCGAACATCATCTCGCGCCGTTTGTCGGGCGCTGCCACATCGCCTACATTCCGAAAGGCGGTCGAATCTTAGGCATCTCGAAACTGGCACGCATCGCGGAAACGTTTTCGCGCCGCCTGCAACTTCAGGAGCGGCTCACGACCGATATCGCAAACACGCTTTACGAAGGACTCAAACCGCTCGGCGTGATGGTCGTGATCGAAGCGGAACACACGTGCATGACGTTGCGTGGAGTACGCAAGGCGGACGCGAAGACGATCACGTCAGCAGTGCTCGGCGGTTTTCGTTCCGATCCACGCACACGCGCGGAAGCAATGGCGCTCATCAAAGGAAAGGATTAATCCGACGTGCCATCTCTTAAATCCCTGTCCGCTGTTGCTCTCGCAATCGTGCTCGCTGGGTTTATGAACATCTTTTCTCAACAAAAAACTTCGCCGATCAACGAAGCCACGATCAAAGCTCACATCAGATTTCTGTCTGATGACCTGCTCGAGGGCCGCGGTCCCGGCACGCGTGGCGGCGAACTCGCTGCGAAATACATCGCCGCGCAACTCGAAGCACTAGGTGCAAAAGGCGCGGGCGAAGGCGGCAGTTTCTTTCAACCTGTTTCGCTCGCCGGCGTGAAAGCCGATCCGGGAACGACGTTGACGATCTCCGGCACGGGCGGCAATGAAACTTTCAAGTTTGCCGAAGACTTTGTCGCGTTCACGGGCGCACAAACCGAACAGGTCGATGTCGACACAGATCTCGTCTTCGCCGGTTACGGCATTTCCGCTCCCGAGCAGAAGTGGAACGACTATAAAGGCAGTGACGCCGACTATCGCGGCAAGATCCTCGTGATGCTCGTCAACGATCCGCCCGCGACCACAGACGAGCCAAATCTCTTCGGCGGCAAGGCGCTGACTTACTACGGCCGTTGGACTTACAAATACGAAGAAGCCGCACGGCGCGGCGCTGCCGGTGCGATCCTGTTGCACACGGATCAATCCGCGGGTTATCCGTGGGGCGTTGTGCGCACGTCGAATGGATCGTGGCGGTTCGATATCGCTCGGACAACAAACGACACGACGCCGTTCTTGCAGTTTCGTTCGTGGGTCACCGACGCCTCCGCCCAACGCATGATGAAACTCGCCGGACAAGACCTCGCTGCGTTGCGCGCCGCGGCCGCGAAGCGCGACTTCCAGCCGGTGAAGCTCGGATTAAAAGGCAAGTTGAGTTTGAAGAGTGAAGTGAAGCGCGTTTCGGATCGGAATGTCGTTGGCATCATTGAAGGCAGCGATCCGCAGTTACGCGACGAGTATGTGGTCTATTCGGCGCACTGGGATCATCTCGGCGTCGGCGCGCCAAACAAGGATGGCGACAAGATTTACAACGGCGCGCTCGATAACGCGACCGGCGTTGCCGTCGTACTCGCGATTGCCGAGCACCTGGCAAACTTACCGCCCGCGCAGCGGCCGAAACGATCGACTCTGTTCTTGTTTCCCACAGCTGAAGAACAGGGTTTGTTAGGTGCGGAATGGTACGCGAAACACCCGGTCGTGCCGCTCGACAAGACTGCGGCAAACGTCAATCTCGATTCGATGAACGTGCTTGGTCCAACGAACGATTTCATTCCGTTGGGTGCGGAACGTTCGACGTTGAAAGCAGTGGTCGAAGCGGTGGCGAAAGACCTGAACTTGCGCGTGTCGCCGGATGCGCGGCCCGAACAGGGTTCGTTCTATCGTTCGGATCACTTTCCGTTTGCGAAAGCGGGCGTGCCGTCGATCAGTTTGAAAGAAGGGGACGATTACGTCGGCCGGTCCAGGCAGTGGGCCGAGGAGCAGTTTCGTGCCTACAACACTGCTCACTATCATCAGCCGTCCGATGAAATGCGCGACACGTGGGACTTCCGCGGCATGATCCAGGAAGCGGAGATCGCGTTGGCGATCGGCCGCCGCATCGCGGACGCGCCTGCAAAGCCGCAGTTCAATCCGGGAGACGAGTTCGCGAAAAAGCCTGGGACAAGGTGAGCCACAAAGAAGCACAAAACAATAAAAACAGAGTCTGGATGAAAACTTTCTACGTCACTACACCAATTTACTACGCCAACAGCCTGCCGCATTTGGGCCATCTTTACACGATGATCGTGGCCGACACGATCGCGCGCTCGAAGCGGCAGCGCGGCGTCGACACGTATTTCCTGACCGGCACTGACGAACACGGCATCAACATCGAGCGCGCCGCGCAAAAGAACGGGCGCACGCCGCAGGAACAGGCTGATTACGTCGTCGCTTATTTCACACGCATGACGAGCGCGTTTGGGCTCGACACCGAGCACGGCGGTTACGACATCTTCATGCGCACGACCTATCCGTTTCACTCCGAGGGCGTGAGCGAACTCTGGCGGCGTATTGCGAAATCGAAGACGCCGAAAGGCAACGACGCGTTATACAAGGGCCACTACGAAGGCTGGTTCTGTGCGGCGTGTGCTGAATACAAAACGGAAGACGAGTATCAAAAGCCGGCGAAGGACGGAGAGCCGCCGACGTGTTTGATTCATGACACGCCGCTCGATCGCGTTTCCGAAGAGAGTTACTTCTTTCGGCTTTCGGATTACGACGAGGCGCTGCTGGCGGTCTACGCCAGCCGGCCTGATTTCATTCGTCCTGAAGCCAGAGCAAACGAGGTGATCAGTTTCGTGCGTGGCGGTTTGCAGGATTTGTCTGTGAGCCGACTGCGTTCATCGGTGAGCTGGGGCGTGCCGGTGCCTGACGATCCGTCGCACACGATGTACGTTTGGTTTGACGCGCTGATCAACTACATCACGGCGATTGGCTTTGGCAACGACGAGCGCCAACGAATAGCGGGTTTTGAAAAGTATTGGCCTGCGTTGCATCTCGTTGGGAAAGACATTCTGCGTTTTCACACGGTCTACTGGCCGGCGTTTTTGCTCGCTGCTGGTGTTGAGTTGCCGCGAGCGATCGTGGCGCATGGGATGTGGGTCGATCCGAACGGACGCAAGATGTCAAAGACGCTCGGCAACACGATCGAGCTGGACGTTTTGAACAAGCACTTTTCCGTGGACGCGATTCGTTACTTCGTTTTGCGCGAGATGGTGTTTGGGCAGGACGGGCGGTTTGGTTACGAGAGTTTGATCGATCGTTCGAACAGCGATTTGGCGAGTGGGTTGGGAAACTTGTCGAGCCGAACGCTGACGATGATTGCGCGTTATTGTGATTCGAAAATTCCTTCGGGGCTGATTCCGGAGGAGAAGTTGTTACTCGCGAAACGCGCGGGTGTCGACACGGATGAAACTGTCGCGGGCTTTGTCGAGCACGCGCGCGATCAGTTTCTGATGCACTTTGAGAATCTGGCTTTTAGCCGTGCGTTGGAAGCGGCGTGGTCGGTGGTGGCGCGTGTGGACAAGATGATCACCGACGCGAAGCCGTGGGATCTGGCGAAGGATGAGAACCAGCGGCAGACGCTCGGTGCGGTGCTTTATCGTGCGGCGGAATCGCTGCGTTGGTTGAGTGTGGTGTTGTATCCCGTGATGCCGGAATCGAGCCGCGCGATCTGGAAGCAATTGGGGTTAGACGGGGATCCCGGGAAAATTGATCCGACTACATTGAAGTGGGGCGAGTTGGCGGAAGGTACTGCGACTGGTGAAGTGCAGCCGGTGTTTCCACGATTAGACAAGGCGAAGATCATTTCTGAAATCCGGGAACCGGAATCCGACAAAACTCCGGCCCCGGAAACTCCCGCAAAAGAGGCCGCGGAAGGCGTAACGAGCTTCATCGAGATCGACGACTTCGCAAAGGTCGATCTGCGCGTGGGCCAGGTGCTTTCGGCTGAGCGCCTGCCGAAGTCTGACAAACTGCTGTTGTTGAAGATCGATCTTGGTGAAGAGCAGCCGCGCCAGGTGCTCGCGGGAATCGCGCAGTATTACGAACCGGAGAAGTTGATCGGCCGCAAAGTAGTGATCGTCGCGAATTTGAAGCCACGGAAGTTGCGCGGTTTTGAGTCGCAGGGAATGGTCGTCGCTGCGTCGTATGGCGAGGAAGGCAAGCCGGTGATCGCGACGTTTACCGAAGACGTTCCGAACGGCGCGCGTTTAAAGTAGGCCACGGATACACACGGATGTTCACGGACTCGCATGCGCATATTGATGGTCCGGAGTTCGATGCGGATCGCGACGAGGTGATTCAGCATGCGCATGCTGCGGGCGTTACGACGATCCTCAATGTTGGCACGGGCGATCCGCACAGCGGCGTGTTTGAACGAGCGGTCGAGCTGGGGCGGAACAATCCGTTCGTTTACACGGCTGTTGGCACACATCCTCACGATGCTCGTTTTTACGACGATGCTGTCGAGCAGAAAACAAAAGAATTGATCAGAACTGGCGAACGCGTCGTTGCCTGGGGCGAGATCGGTCTCGATTTTCACTACGACAACTCACCACGTGATGTGCAGATGGACGCTTTCAAACGCCAACTTCACGCCGCACGCGAATGCGATGTGCCGGTGATCATTCACACGCGTGAAGCGGAGAGGGAAACAATCCAGATTCTAAAAAGCGATTACGACGGATCGAGCCGTAAAGGAGTGTTTCACTGCTTTACCGGCAGTAAAGAACTCGCCCAAGAAGCACTCGAACTCGACTTCTTCATCTCGTTCTCGGGAATCGTTACGTTTCGCAAAGCTGAAGACCTGCGCGAGATCGCGAAGCAAGTCCCCCTCGAGAATCTTTTGATCGAAACCGATTGCCCGTTTCTCGCTCCCGTTCCGCATCGCGGAAACCGCAATGAGCCCGCCTACGTAGTAGAAGTCGCCCATTGCATCGCAGAACTACGCGGCATTCAGATCGACGAAGTCGCAGCGGTAACCACAGAAAATTTCAAACGCTTACTAAAAATCGCCTGAGGAATCCCCTGAAACTACTATGCTCCGAAAATCATTCGCGCTAATCGCCCTGTTGCTTCTGTCGCAACTCGCATTCGCACAACAAACTGCCGAACAATCTTCAAGCGTTTTTATCATCAAGACGGTTTTTCTCGTTCGCCATGCCGAACGCGCCGACGAACCGCGCCAGGATCCACCGCTGACCGAAAAAGGTGTCGCGCGATCTGAAGCACTGGCACGACTGCTCAGCACCGCGGACATCAAAGCGATCTACACGTCGCAGTTTGCCCGCACGAAACTGACAGCCGAGCCGCTGGCGAAACAACTCGGCGTGACTGCCACTTCGCTCTCGCTGAAAATCAGCCCCTCGAATCCCCGCGCCATTGCCGACGAATCAACGAAGGAAACTGTCGACAAGATCATGAGCCAGCAGGGCGGCAGCGTGCTTGTCGTTGGTCACAGCAATTCGATCCCTGACGTGATCAAAATGCTCGGTGGCGACCTCGTGCCGACGATCGACGAGAAGAAGTTTGACGATCTGTTTGTTGTGACTGTTTATGCGACTGGCAGGGCGAAGGTCACGCACCTGAAGTATGGAAGTGAATAGCCACGGTCAATAAAACCATCCACAGATTACACAGAGTCTGCGTAATCTGTGGATGGTTTGTGGTCTAATTCGGCGACATTTTGCGCGTTTAGGAGTGTTGGAGGTCTACCATGAAACACTTGTTCCTAGCGCTATTGCTCGTTTTTCCCGTTTCGGCATTTGCTCAGCACAGTCACGCTCCGGCGAAAGCACCCGCGCCGGTTGCGCTCGCTGAAGGACTGGGGGACATCAATCTTCCGGTCACAACCAACAATCCCGAAGCGCAGAAGTTTTTTAACCAGGGACTCGCCTACATCTACGCCTTCAATCACGAAGAGGCGGTTAAGTCATTCAAACAGGCGATTCAACTCGACCCGCAACTCGCAATGGGTTACTGGGGCATGGCGCTCGCACTCGGTTCAAATTACAACGTGCAGGCGGATGGTCCATCGCTCCTGAGCGCATACACAAATCTCCAGAAAGCAATCGAGCTCGCGCCCAAAGCGTCCGAGCACGAACGTGGTTACATCAACGCGCTCGCGAAACGCTATTCGTCCGACCTGAACGTCGATAAGCAGAAGCTCGCGGTTGATTACAAGAACGCGATGGGCGAGCTCGCCACGCGTTATCCGGACGATCCCGACGCGGCGACGCTTTACGCTGAAAGCATGATGAACCTGCGGCCGTGGAAACTCTGGAGTCTCGACGGCAAACCGGCCGAAGATACGCTCCAGATCGTCTCGGTGCTTGAAGGTGTGTTGCGCCGTTATCCGAATCACACGGGCGCGAACCACTACTACATTCACGCGGTTGAAGCTTCGAACAACGCCGAACGTGCGTTGCCGAGCGCGGCACGTCTCGGAAAAGTCGCGCCGAAGGCGGGCCATCTGGTCCACATGCCTTCGCACATCTACATCCGCACGGGCGACTACAGCGAAGCGGCGCAGTCGAACGTCGACGCTATCGCTGCTGACCGCGAGTACATCACGAAGACAGGCAATCAGGGCCTGTACACGATGATGTACTACAACCACAACATTCATTTTCTCGCGTCGGCAAATGCCTTGAAGGGACGTTATGCCGATTCGATCAAGTCGGCGCGCGAGCTTGAAGCGAACGTCGCGCCGCATTTGAAAGCGATGCCGATGCTCGAGATGTTCCGGCCGTATCCGATCATCTCGCAGGTGCGTTTCAATCGTTGGGACGACGTGCTGAAAGAGCCCAAGCCCGACGAGGCGTTGAAGATCACGACCGGTTTCTGGCATTACGCGCGTGGCAGTGCGTACGCGTCGATGAATCAACCAGCCAACGCCGACGCGGAATTGAAAGCGTTGCAAACGCTCGTCAAAACGATTCCGGCTGACGCGCCGATGGGCAACAACGTCGCGGTCGACGTGATGAAGATAGCCGATCTTTCGCTTGCGGGCAGGATTGCTTTTGCGCGCGGTGACAAGCAGACGGCTTTCAGTCTTTTGAATCAGGCCGCCGTGGCTGAAGATGCGACCAGTTACAACGAACCTGCCGATTGGGACTTGCCGGTTCGTGAGGTGCTTGGCGGCATGCTGCTCACCAGTGGTGATTACGCTGCCGCTGAGAAGGCGTTTCGTGACGAACTGAAAAGACATCCACGCAACGGTCGCGCTTTGTTTGGGTTGGCTGAGAGTTTGAAAGGGCAGGGAAATAAATCGTCGGCGCAGATGGTGTGGCGCGAGTTTGAGGAAGCGTGGAAAGACGCGGACACGAAATTAACGGTGGACGGACTCAGCGGAGTTCAGAAGAAAGCTGAGAACGGTGCGTCTGCCAGTAACGCCGCCCCGGTGCAGTTCGCGAGTGTGTTGCTGAAAACCGGCGTGCGTTTGCGTTATGCGTACCAGGGCGCTCCAAACGGCGAGCCGGTGATCTTGCTGCACGGCTACACCGATTCGTGGTTTTCGTTCAGCCAGATATTGCCGCTGTTGGATCAGAGGTATCGCGTTTACACGTTGGACCAGCGCGGGCACGGCGAATCGGATCGTCCGGTCGGTGGTTATGCGATGCCGCAGTTTGCGGGTGACGTCGTTGCGTTCATGGACGCGATGAACATCAAGCAGGCAACGATCGTCGGTCACTCGATGGGCAGCTTCGTCGCACAACACGTCGCGGTGGAAGCCCCGGAACGAGTCAAACGGCTCGTTCTAGTCGCCACGGCAACGACAATTCACACGAACGAACTCGTGCAGCAACTGCAACGGGAGATCAACGCGTTGCCCGATCCGGTGCCGCAGAAGTTTGTGTACGAGTTCCAACTCAGCACGGCTTTTCAACCGTTATCGAACGACTTTTTTCATGCGGTATTGAAAGAGAGTATGAAGCTGCCGGCGCATGTATGGCGTGAAGTGATGGCCGAGATGATGTCGCCGGAAGCGGGCGTGCAGTTAAAGAAAATCAAGACGCCGACCCTGATTTTGTGGGGCGACAAGGATTTCTTCCCGCGTTCCGAACAAGACTCGCTCGTGTCGGCGATGCCGAATGCAGTGCTGAAAGTCTACAAAGACACTGGACACGCGTTACACTGGGAACGTCCCGACAAGTTCGCTGCTGATCTGAAACTGTTCATGGATTCAGATCTTCAGGCGTTCGCGAAATAACGGCAATGGACAGGATGTCAGGATAGACAAGATTGCACGAGCAGTTAGACACCGTAATCCAGGATGCCAGGACGGTCGCCGCTGACGCGCGGTCGTCCTTTGGCAACTTGTCTGCTGCTCAACTGAACTGGAAACCATCGGCCGAACGTTGGAGTATTGCGCAATGCTTCGACCACTTGATCAATTCGAACAAGGGGTTCTTTCCGGTTATCGAGAGTGTTCTTAGCGGAACAAAGAAGACGACATTTTGGGAGCGTCTCCCCTTATTGCCGGGTCTGGCGGGTAAACTGATGATCAAGTCGCTGGATCCGGCATCGACGCGTAAATACAAAGCTCCGAAAAACTTCGAACCGGCGCAGAGCGACATCAGCGCAAGCATCATCGACGACTTCACCTCACAACAGGACAGGATTGTCGCAGGAATGAGATCGACGAGTCATCTAGATCTCAAACGGATCGTGGTCACATCGCCGGCCGTGGCATTTGTCACTTACAATCTGATGGACGCCTACCGCATCATCGTGGTCCACGAGCAGCGACATTTCCAACAAGCGCAGAGGGTCGCTGCTGAACCAGCCTTTCCATCCACAGATTCCGCAGATTCCACAGAAACATCGTCTGTCTAACTTCAAAAACTCTGTGTAATCTGTGGATGGTTTTAGTTAGTCACCGTCAGGTTCTTCACGAACCCCCAGTCTCCACTGGCGTTGACCTGAATGTTCCCGACGTTCTTGCGCGCGATGACGATGTTCGACTGGTACCACAACGGAAACACCGGGACTTCACGACTGATAATGTCCTGAATCTTGCGGTACAAGTCCTTTGCCTCCGCGCGGTCGTACGTATTTACTGCCACTTCAAGCATCGCGTCGAGTTCGGGATTGCTGTAACGGCTGCGATTTCGCGAAGGCCGCGTTTGCGTAGGGATTTCAGAAGTCGCAAACAGGTCTTTGTAGAAGATCGGATCCTGATTGCCGCCGACCCACTGCGTGTACGCGATCTGAAAATTGCCGCGCCGCAGTTCGTCGAAAAGCGTGTTCTGTTCCGGTGTTTGAATCTCAACCGGAATGCCGACCTCTTTCAAATAATTCTGGATCACACCGGCATACTGCCGTCCCGCAATACTGCTGCCTGACAGTTTGTAAACAACCGGTTTATCGAATCGCACTCCCGATTCGCTCAAGAGTCTCTTCGCCATCGCGGGATCGTACGCGTAGATCTGACCTGGCGTGTAAGCCCACGATTCTTCCGGAATGATCGAGTGCGCGATCTTTCCGTAGCCGCGCAAAAGATTCTGAATCATGCTTTGGCGATCGATCGCATAGGCGAGCGCCTGTCGCACTTTCACATTGTCCAAAGGCGGCGACGTTGTGTTTATCGTCAACAGCACAACATTCGAACCCGGAAATGCTTGCACGCGAAGATTCGGATCCTCTTCGAGCCGTTTCACCGCGTCGGGCGAAAGACTCGTAGGCATCGGCGCGATATCTACGCGTCCAGACTGAAGTTCTGCTTGCAACGCGTTCATGTCCGCGATCACGCGAACGCGCACCTGTTGCAATTTTGATGGGCCATCCCAGTACTCGGGAAACGCTTCAACGTCGCAGACCTGCTGCGTGTTGTCGTAATTAACAAACTTGAATGGTCCAGTGCCGAGCGGGTGTGTTTTCTGCGACTCGTAACTGTCCTTCGGAAGCATCGGAATCGGAACCAGGTTTGATAACAATCCCACCCACGGTTTGGTCAACGCTACGATCACCGTGCGTTGATCCGGCGTCTCGACGCTCTTGATGTAGCTCCGTTTCTCGTCGCCTGTGCCCTCGAAAAAACTGGCTGACTTCGCGAAGTTGCTGGAGAAAAGGAGATCGAGCGTGTATTTCACGTCCGCCGAACTTAGCAGACGGCCATCGTGAAATTTGACGCCGTCGCGCAGCGTGAAGGTGTACGACAGTCCGTCGTCTGAACGTTTGATGTCCGAAGCAAGCTCGCCAACATAATCAAACTTTTCGTCTTTTTTGACGAGCGTGTTGAAGATCAACGTGCGCACGCGCTCGCTGGCCGCATCAACCGACGGTGAACCGATCGGATCGATGGTCCGAATGTTATCGCCTAACGCGATCACAAACGCATTACTGCTGCGTGTGCGGCAGGCCATCGGCGCGATCATCACGAGAAGGATGAAACCCACCAGCAGGAGAAACCCGCGTTTCCTCACTTAATTGTGCCTCCGTAAACGTAATTGAGCTTGCTGTTCAGTCTTTCCACTTCATCTGACAAAGCTTTGAAACGATCGAGGTCGAGTGGAAGAGGATCTTCGACGATTGCTTTCGTGCGTGAGATTCGATGCAGAGTTTGTTGAATACGTTCCTGCGACAGCCGCCCGTTCTGTGCCGCTTCGAGAAGCGCTTCATGGCCGCGCCGAATCCGTTCCGGCGAGGCGCAGATCAAAAGCATGTCTTCGCCGGCGAGTGCGGCGCGTACGGCAGCCTCGCCGATTTCGTAGTGACGCGTGATCGCGCCCATTTCGAGATCGTCGGTGATCACGAGATGTTTGTAGCCAAGCTCCTGGCGCAGCAGTTTGGTAACGATGTTGTAATTCAGCGACGCGGGTTCGAGCAGACCGCCCGTAGTTTCTTCTCTGATGTCGATGTTGGGAAACCCGCCGTGACTCACCATCACGCAGCGCACGCGATCGTCGCGGCGTTGAAACAGTTCGATGTACGGTGCGAGATCCTGCGCGATCAGGTCGTCGTGCGAAAGCCGCACGACCGGCATCTCTTCGTGGGAATCAACTTCGCCGGCTCCGATGCCCGGAAAATGTTTGAGACAACCGAGACAACCGGCGCCCTGCAAGCCACGCATGTAGACGGTCGTGTAACCCAACACTTCACCGGGCGAACGGCCAAATGAGCGCGAGTAAAGACCATTGGACAGCAGGTCGCGATCGTCGGTCATGATCGACATGACCGGCGCGAAGTTGATGTTGAAACCGAGCATTCGCAGCGTTTCGCCGGTTATTCGTCCGAGACCGCGTGCCGCAGCGAGATCGCCGTGTTGTCGAATCGTGCGCGCCGAGGGCATCGGCGTAAAGATGCGGCGCAGGCGATCGACGAGCCCGCCTTCCTGATCGATGCCGAAGAGAAGGGGAGTCGCGACTAACTCGCGCACACCATCAAGCAGCGAACGCAGTTGCTCCGGACCCGCGACGTTGCGGCCGAAGATGATCACGCCGCCGGGTTGTACCGCGGTGACCAGATCGCGCGTTTCCTGGTCGAGCTCCGTGCCCGGAAGGCCGATGAATAAGAATTGTCCGATTTGTTGTTCGAGTGAAAGCGACTGGAATTTTTCAGGTAACATTTTGATTAGAAGTTTGGGAGTGCCCTAGTTTCGGTCTTCTCTGTGCAATCTCTGTGTTCTCTGTGTCTCAATGGTGTTACTGGCGTACGAATCAGGAACCACAGAGACACAGAGAACACAGAGACTGCACAGAGCAGCAGTGAAGTAGAACACGACCAAAAGTTTAGCACACTTAAACTATTTGCTTGGTAACACGAGTCGAACAGATGTATAAACGTCGGCGATGCCACGCGAAATCACCGACCGCGGTCGCGTCGTTGAAGCCGTCCAGAATCTCGCTCTTACCGCTGAACTCTTCGAAGAACAAAACGGCAAACAGAAATTCGCCGGCGATCTTGAAGTGATTCTGCAAGGACGCGATTATGGCAACGGCAAACGTGTTGGGCCTTACGTCAAGCTGCTTACTTACGATGGCGGCGAGGAGATCATGCGCGAAGGCGAGTGGGGTGGAAACACTTTCTACATCGCGGTTGAAGGTGCGCTTGATGTTTACGTCGGGACAAATGGCAGCCGCAAAAAGATCAACGTGCTCGAGCCCGGCGCGTGTTTTGGTGAGATGGCCCTTCTCGCCGGCATCGAACGAAACGCCACCGTCGCCGTACCTGCCGATCGATCAGCCGTGGTGCTTGAAGTAACGCGTCCCGCGTTGCGTCTGCTGCGAAAGCTTCCGAAGTTTGGTCAGATTCTTGACGAGACGTATCGCACGCACGGCTTTGCCCGCGTGCTCGAGGACCTCACGCGTTTCACCGATCAACCCTTGAGCCAGGAACTCATGAACGCGCTCAAGCAATCCGCGCGCTTCATGGTCTACGGCAAGAATCACGTGCTCTGTAAGGAACGCGATCCGATCGATCGTGTGATCTTGATCAAGACCGGTTGGCTGCGGCGTGCGCGCGGGATTCGGTTTGACGCCGCGGCGCCCGGAGTCGTGATGAGCATGGACGAGGGCATCGGTGTCGATTTCCTCGGCGCGGGTAATTGTCTCGGGCTGGAAGGTGTGAATGAAACGGGGAAGTGGAAATACAGCGCGAGTCTCATGGCGCGGACCGAAGTGCTCGAGATCTCGCTGAGTACGTTTCCTTCAGATCCCGCACTTCGTCAGCAACTCTTTGCGGTGTTGTCGGGTTTTTCGAATGCCGACGACGCTTCGCCACGTACACTCGAAGCAGTTCCGGACATCAACGCGCTCAAGTCAGCCGAAGAAACGATCGCGACGGGAATTATCGACGGCCGCAACGTCCTCGTGATGGACATGGACCTTTGCGTTCGTTGCGGCAACTGCTCGCTGGCGTGTCACAAGGTCCACGGACAATCGCGTCTGTTGCGTCGCGGGATTCAAATAGAACGGCCTGTCGCGATCGGCAAGAAACGGTTGCAGCACGCACTTGTGCCGCAGGTCTGTATGCACTGTGCCGATCCGGAATGTATGACTGGTTGTCCGACGGGTTCGATCTTTCGCGCGCCGTTGGGCCATGTCGAGATCGATCGCGTGACGTGTATCGGCTGTTTCGATTGTGCGACGCAGTGTCCGTACGACGCGATCTCGATGGTGCCGCGTGAGGCGCCTTTGGATAGTGGCGGGTTCGTGTCGAAGCTCGCGCGCGTTTTTAGTTTTCGCATTGCCGAGCCAGCCGCTCCGGCGGGTGACGATGTCGTCGCGATCAAGTGCAATCTCTGCGAAGGTACGTCGTTGAATCCGCCGGGGTCTCGGCGTCAGGCTTATTCGTGCGAAGAGAACTGTCCGACCGGCGCGTTGGTGCGTGTGAATCCGGTTGAATACTTTGACGAAGTCAAAACGGCTCGCGGTTTTGTGTTTCGGGATCAGACGCACGCTTTTGGACGCAACATTCACAAGAGCGATCCGTTGGCGCGTGCGTGGCATGCTGTCGGTGTGGTGGCGACGTTGATCGCGATCGTAGGTATCGTTTGGGGTCTCGTGCGTTACGGCTACGACGATGTTTTAGCAGGCGCGTGGTTAACGATGCGCTGGCTGACGGGGATTGTCGGACTCGGCGGCGTTGCGATCGTGATGACGTACCCGTTTCGCAAGCAGGTCTACCGGCGGCGCGTGGGTGCGTTGCGGTATTGGATGCTGGTGCACGTTTATGCCGGTGTGATCGCGGGTGTGGTTCTGTTGCTGCACTCTGGTCCTCGCCTCGGTGGACTGCTGACCTCTTTGTTGTATGTGGTTTTCGATCTCGTGTTGTTGTCTGGTGTCGTTGGCGTGATTGCTTACATCGTGGCGCCGAGGATCATGACGCGAATCGAAGGCGAGCCGTTGTTGGTTGAAGATCTTGAAACACGCCGCGATGAGCTACAGAAACAGGCAGCGACGATTCTCGAACAGAGCGAAGGTTGGTTGAAGGACGAGATTCGCGATCGCATCTATCCACGTTACTCGTCATTTGGTTTTCTGTGGCGGCAGCTTTCGCGGCGCGAAGAACTAAAACCATTGCTCGCGCAAGCGCGTGAAGAATTCAAGGC
>DATEHX010000423.1:0-2859 GCA_035279345.1 Pyrinomonadaceae bacterium
AAAGATTTCTTACTTTGCTAACGATCTTCGAGAAGTGATCCGCGAACTCGGTGCCGACTCGCTGCCGGGAATCGACGAAAGCGCGATGCCGGTTGCACCAAAACACATGACGCCGCGCAATCCCGTGACGCGCGCGTTGCGGTGGCTGAGTGGTGCGAAAGGTCCCGAGAGCGCGTCAGGTGGTTCTGGCAAATCCCCGACACGTTCGCGCGATCCGCACGAGAGTCCGCTGACCAGTATGGGAGATCGCGAACGCAAGAGTGTCGCGATTCTTCCTTTCAAGAACGTCGGCAACGATCGCGAGATCGACTTCTATCAGTTCTCGCTTGCGGATGCCGTGATCACCGAACTCGCGCGCGTGCGATCGCTGGTCGTGCGCCCGTCGTCGGTGATCGTGAAGTATCAAAACAAAACCGTCGATGCTGCCGATGCAGGACGTGAGCTGCGAGTAGATGCGATTCTCACGGCGACCTTTCTGCGCGCCGGTGAGCGGCTTCGCGTCACAGCCCAACTCCTGGACGTCGACACCAGCGAGATTCTCTGGAGTGAAAGCATCGACGCGGACGCGAGCGACATCATCGGCGTGCAGGACACCATCGTGCAGCGCATCGTCGAAGGACTGCGGCTCGAACTGAGTCCCGACGAAAAAGATCAACTCGCCAAAGGCGCGACGGCCGATGCGGCGGCTTCCGAAGAATACATGCGCGGACGCGACTGTCTGGCCACGTTCATCTATCACACGATCGAACGCGAACAGCTCGATTCCGCGATGGAACACTTCCGCCGTGCGATTGAGATCGATCCGCAGTTTGCGCTCGCTTATTCAGCGCTTGGCAGTGCGTACGTCAATCGAGTGTTGAAAGGATTGGGCCAGGCGGGCGATCACGAGAAGGCCCAGAAAGTGTTTCGCAAGGCTTTGGCGCTCGACCCGAAATTGCTCGAAGCGCGCCGGCACATGGTGTTCATCTATCTCACCGATGGCCAGAAGGCCAAGGCGCGTGAGGAGATCGAACTTCTGCGCCGCGAGTATCCGAATGATTCCGGCGTGCAATTCGTTCGCGGCGTGGTCGCGCGGCTCGACGGCGATTATCCCACGGCGCTGCGCAGCTTTGGGCGGATGGTGCTGTTGAATCCGGAGGAAGGCGTGGTCGCGAGTTACAACCGCGCGCGCATCTTCATGTATCAACGGCAATACGACGAGGCGTTGCGTGAGCTGGACGAAGGTGCTGAACTCGAAGCGGAGCATCCGGTGATCAAAGTGTTTCGCGCGCGTGTGCTTTATTACCGCGGCGAAGTGGATGAAGCGGCGCGGATTCTCGAACAAGTGCTGGAAGGTCATCCGCAGATGGACGGTATTCGACCGATTCTCGCGATCTGTTTCAGCGCACAAGGTCAACACACAAAAGCCAACGAACAGTTAACTCAAAAAGTGCGTCAGGTGGCGGAAGGCGATTACGATATCTCCTACTGGCTGGCGTCTGCGTATCTTTTGCAGGGCCGCCAGGTGGAAGCGTTGCGTTGGTTGGAAACGGCGATTCGACTCGGCAACGAGAACTATCGCTGGTTTGAATCGGATCCAAACTGGACTGACATGCACGAAGATCCGCGCTTCGTTGAATTGATGACGGGAATCAAGAATAAAACGCCGGTAGCCTCCAGAGACCAGACTGTATGAGAACTTTTGTCGTTGGCGACATACATGGCCGTTGCGCGCAGCTCCTCAATCTGCTCGATATGCTGCCGCGCGATCCTCGAACCGACACGCTGGTTTTTCTCGGCGACCTGATCGATCGTGGCGCGGATGCGCCGGGTTGTGTTGACCACATACTCAAACTTCGTCGCGAGAACCCGGAGCGGATCATCTGTTTGCGCGGCAATCACGAACAGATGTTGATGGACTTTCTCGACGGTCACACTTCGATCTGGTTGACGCCCGTGACGGGTGGCGAGCGAACGTTTGAGCAGTACACATTCAAGCACGTGCGCGTCGAAACAGAAGCGGATTTGGAAGAGATGCGGCGTGTGTTTGAGGAAAAGTTTCCGCCGGAGCATCTCGCGTTTATGCAGAGTTTGCCGTTCTATTACGAAGACGAGCACGCAATCTACGTGCATGCGGGACTGGACGAAGGCAAGCATCCGAGTGAGAGTTCGCCGATGTCGCTTTTGTGGATGCGCGACATGGATTTTTACAAAAACTATCGCGGCAAGCCGTGCGTGTTTGGTCACACGCCGACGCCGCTACTGCCTTTGCGCGGCCGTCTGGGCCGGCATGGCATCTACATTTCTCACAGCGCAGTTGGTTTGGACACCGGCTATAACCACCAATCGCCGCTGAGCTGTATCTCGTTGCCGGATTTCAGTTTGTATCAAACCTTCGCTGACGGCCGCGAAGAAACTCACCAGATCACTTCCTTCATCCCCGAACAGTTGCGCGAAATGCAACGCCGCGCAGGCATTCACGATTGATCCTGAGTGCAGAAATATTGACTTCCGTTCGCGTCCGCCATATCATCCCCGCCTCCTCAACTTGACGCCTGCTGACTAATACTCGACTCGTCAGCCTGCACAACACACTCCCCGGATAGGAACTCATCGTCTAGTTCGGTTCGCACTAACCCAACTTATCTAAGGAGGCAGCACTATGCGTAGGATCTCAATCTCCGTCGTCACCTTTGCCATTCTGGCGCTCGCGGCTCTACCTGTTCAGGCACAAAACTCAAAAGGCAAGTTTCTACGGGCTCAAAATCGTATCCCCAACCAATACATTGTGGTCTTCAAGGATGCCGCTGTCGGTTCGAGCAACGTCGCTTCGCTCGCTCGTGGGCTTGCCCGCCCCCACAGCGCAATCCCCGACCATGT
>DATEHX010000424.1:0-20921 GCA_035279345.1 Pyrinomonadaceae bacterium
CGACGTGGAAAGGGAGATGGCAGCGAACGCGACATAGACTGAGACAAGTGCGACAACGGCGGTGATAACTACCACGCGCCACGTTCTGATTGCTGCTGGTCTATTAGTTTTTTGTCGTCGTGTGCGACGAAGAGAAGGCCACGGCTTACGCGCGAACATCGTTGGTATCCTCCAAAACACTTGTGACGTTGAGACGTACTTTGGAGAGGTATACCGGCAGGACAATTCATGGCCGGTAAGGGCCAATTCAAGCTTTTACCAGTTCCGAAAAGGGCGGGTCAATAGGCAAAAATACCCTTTTGGGGCCAATGACAGGATTCGAGTCAAGGTGACAAACATCGGTCACGCTTTTCGGTCAGGTTGGTGGTGAAATTTGGGGAGAGGTGCGGTGTCCTGGCGGGCCTTTCCGGGCGCCACCAGGACACTGCGAGCTCGAGGATAGTCCTACTTCACCTGGAATTGGACCGTGTGCAACACGGGATCCGATCCGGCTGTGAAGTAGAGATTGTAGACGCCGGTGCTGAGTCCGGTCGTCTTCAGGTTGAGAATGTACATGTTATCGCTGAAGCGGAAGTTGTTATCCGGGTTCGCATTCCCCGCGGTGATTACCTCACCGTAAGAAACACTCGACACCAGACCCACGCCGACAGCGTGAACAACGATACTTGGAGAAGAGACGTTGTTGCCGTTGCCGTCGCAGAGCTGGATCTTGATCGGATACGCCGCTCCACTCTTCACTGCTTTCGTCGGATCGTATTGCAGACAGACGTTGAAGCTTACCGTCAACGTAGCCGTGTCAGAGCTCGGAGCCGTGGTTGGACCACCGCTGAACTCTCCAGTGATCGTCAACGTTTGCGGCGCCGTGCCACCCGGCAAAATGTAATTCGCCGTTGCCACTCCACCGGAGACATTGCCAACAACCGGCAAGCCCACGACTGCATTCGCAGCGTTTCTGACAGTGAACGTCACAGTGCCTTCGTTCACAGTTCCTGCCACAGCACTCACATTCGCCGTTAACGTCACGCTTTGGTCAGTTGCACTGAACGTAGCGGTCGCGTCAGACACGGTTGTTGTCGTGGCTGCATTCGGGAACTTGAGATAAACGATCGGCATGTCGTGGTCGGAGTTCCGTTCCGGCCTCGTGGCGTCATTGAGGAACAACGACCCCGGCACTTCAGGGAAATCGGCGTTGTTGCGTGCAATGTGATAACGCTGCACGAGCGCAGCCGCGACCGTGTTCAGCAGCATGTGATCGATAGCTTGCGGCGTACCTTCGAAGATGAAGCTGTATCGCTGATCCGCCGGTAGCGTGTCGGTCAGGTTAATGAAGTCAGGACTGACGAGATCCGGACTCTCGTCAACCACGATCTGATTGTCGGCGGTTGGCGTTCCTTTCGCCGTGGCGATCGGATCGGTGTAGCCGTCGTTGAATTGATAGGCGTTGTAGTCGCCGATCGAAAGCACCGGTACGCCGGGGTTGTCCGATTGCAGTTCCTGCAACAGGTTCGCGAGGAACTCACCCTGCGTCTTTCGCTTAGCGCGTACGCGGATGCCTTCGGCGCCGACAACCTCGATATCGATGAACGAACGGAGGTGGTTCACGACGATGATCACCGGTCGTGGATTGAGCGTTCCGAAGTCAACCGTGCCGCGCAATACGAGCGGCGGACGATCGTTGAGCAACGCCGGTGCGTTAGTGTTTGGATCGATGAAGGTGTTGCAGTTTGCGGCGGTGCCGTCGCAACCGGCCTTTTCGATCTGCGTGATGCTGTCGATCTGAACACGCGACGTCTTGACCAGGAAGCCAACGTCCTGGTCGGCATCGCCGGAATCACCGTCAGCTTCAATCAAGCGGGCCTCGTAGTGAACACCCGAGATGCTTTCGATCTCGGCGGCCAAAGCTTGCAGTCCGCTGAGTTCGAAGATCTCGATGGTGCCGATAACGTCGGGCAAATGCAGCACGTCGCGAATCGCGAGCGCGGCCTTGTGACGTTGCGTGGCGTTGTTGTTGAAGTTTTCGATGTTGTAACCGGCAACGGTGAACTCGCCCGCCGCGGGTGTCGGCACCGGCACGGCGCTCATGTTCGTGCCCGTGGTCGGTGTCGTTTCGGGATCGATCTTGTAATCGTCAAAAGTGAAATCGAGTGGTCCAGTGACGTTCGTAATCGTCACGTTTGAAGTGACCGAGAACACGGTCGAACCTGCCAACCCGTCGCTGTCGATCATGATGCGCTCGGGGTTCTTGTCCCAAATCGGGATGCAGCAATCGGGCACGCCGGAAGTCGGATCCGGTGGCACCGTCAAACCGGCTTCGATGCCAGGTTCACGAATTGGCCGCGCGACGCCATCGAGCACGGTAGATGTTTCGCCAAACTCGTTTGTCGGTGCGACCGAAACGAGTGTGTCAGCGTGAACCCGCATGCCTTCGAAGCGCTCGAGCTGATCGATTGGACCTGCAGGATTGAGAATCGTCGTCGTCAACACGATCGGCGCCGGTAATGGATTGCCGCTCGAGTGAATTACGACGTTGCTGTTGCTGGAAGAGATCTGCGTCAGGTTGAAGAACTCGGTCGCTGTTCCAGTAACGGTAACAGCGTCGCCGACAGCCGCTGACGGCGAAGCGCCAGTGAAAACGAATATTCCTTCCGACGTGTTCGGGTCGGCATCGATATTCGAATCCTGCATGAAGAAGCCGTTTGACTTGCGGGCCGTGACGGTGCCGGAAGTAATGACGTCCAGTCCGGCGAACGGTGATGTAGCTCCGTTGCCTTGTACGTCGTGAATCGCAGCAACGACCGCTGGCGGCGGGCAGTTGTTGGCGCCGTCGGGCGTTGGCGTGCGCGCGACGTAAGTGCTCGTGTTACGTGCACCACCGTCGCCGTTCGGACAACGGCCAATGGAAGCAGTCGTGCTATCGCCGGCTGCACTCTCGTCGACTTGCGGCTGGCCCGCGTTCAGAAGCACGAGTAGACCGGGGTCATCGGCGTCAGCAGTGTCGTAGACGACCGCGTCGCGCAAGTTCGCCGTTGAAACCGGCGTGTTCGTTGGGAAGTTGGTGGCATTGGCTGCATAGAGCGCCACTGCATCCGCGCCGTTTTGAAGTGTATCGTTCGGGAAAGTCAGATCGACGCCCGCAACCGCTGCGTTGCCGATCGTGAAATACCCGGCGGCGTTTGTACTGAACCCATCGAGGTCAATCGCGCGATACGAGAGATCGTTTGAGCCGTTGAAGAACACGACTACGAGACCGGTGAGCGACGTGTTACCCACACCGCCATCGTAAAGTTCCACAAACTCCAACGTGTCCGTGCCCGCTGTGTCTGAATCGAGCTCGTTGATGATCACGTTATTCGCGACGACCGGCGGCGCGGCGGCGGTCGTGAACGAGAAGACGAAGTTCGCCGCCATTTGATCCGGTGGATCGCTGACGTCCTGGTCGGTGATCTGGTTTGCAACGACTGTCACCGTGCAAGTGGTGCTGAACGGCAAGTCTACGGTCGGATCGAGCGTGAATGTGGTTGCCGGTGAAGCGCTCTGCGTGAAAGTCTTTGGTGTTCCGCCCGGGCATTCGACCGTGAACGCGCTCGACGTTGCATTAACACTCTCGGTGAACGTGATCGTGATGTTCGTGTCCGCGGCAACATTGGTTGCGCCATTCACCGGAGAGGTGTTGAGTACGGACGGTGCGCTATCACCAGCGCCGAAAGTTTGTCCGGTGTTCGGAAGGTTCTGGGTATTGGCAATCGGAGTAGACCACGTAAAGTTGCCGTACGTTGTGCCACTGCCTTGAAGCTGGAGTGACTGACCGAGTGGCGTCGTGCCTGGTTCCGTGACACCGATATCGGTGCAGGTAAGACCCAGTGCGGTGTTGCTGGTTGCAGCAAACGTACCGCCATAGCAAAGGAACTGGACCACCGTGTTCGATGGATTGATCAAAGCGATGCCGTCAGGATTGCCGTTCTGGATGCCGTTGACTGCATAGTTGAGTGAGACGGTTCCATAGCCGCCCTGTTGCGATGGGATCGTGCCGGTCAGTGCGTCGTTGTCGTAACGCGCTCCGCCCGCACCGTTGTAGAGTTCGATTCTCCACCCGGTCAGATCCGTGCCTGCGGGACCGGCGATTTCGATAAATTCTCCCGCGTCGGTGCCGGTGTTGTCATAGTGAACTTCGTTTATGAAGACGGTTGATGAAGAGCCCGGTATGGGCGCCGGAGCCATCGTTGCGACATACCTTCGTGAGGCAACGCTGACAAGCAAAACGGCTGCAATCGCAGCCATCACGACGAACAGAGTTCGTCCATAAGGTCTCAAGGGGGCAGTAGTCGGCATAGCAGAACCTTTCGTAGTCAAAAATAATCACAAATCTCCGCACGTTTATTGAGAGGAATACCGGAGGTACCTTGAGGCCGGCAGGGAAATGGTGCGCGTCTTTTATCAGTTCTACAGGGGTGGGTCAAGCCGCAAAACTACGGTAATCGCTCGCGGCCGATAGATTTCTCAAAGTCTTAACACTACATTCAACAGCAAGCTGACAACTGCCCGTCGGACAGGCATAATGCGTGTATCGGAGGAACCCTTCTCGCCATTGATTATCCAGTCGATTGAACTGCGCGAAATCCGCCTGCCGCTGATCAACTTTTTCGAAACAAGCTTCGGCCGCACCACTGAACGGCGCATTGTGCTCGCGTGTGTCCGGGACGCTGACGGCGCTGAAGGTTGGGGTGAGTGTACGGCCGGCGAAGGACCGTTCTACAGTGATGAATGGACCGACAGCGTTTGGGACACGCTTTGCGAGTTTCTTGGCCCAATGGTGTTGGGCAAAGAGGTCGACGGCGCCGCGGAAGTGTTTGCGTTGATGAGACCCGTGCGCGGTCATCGCATGGCCAAGGCCACGATCGAGACTGCGTGCTGGGACCTCGAAGCGAAGAAACTCGGCGTGCCGTTGTGGAAACATCTCGGTGGCACACGGAGCGAGATTGCGTCGGGAGTTTCGATCGGCATTCAGGATACGCCCGAAATCCTTTTACAAAAAATCCACAAAGAGGTAGACGCTGGCTATCAGCGCATCAAGATTAAAATCAAACCTGGATGGGACTCCCGGATTGTGGCCCGCGTACGCAACGAGTTTCCTGACATAGGTTTGATGGGTGATGCTAACTCAGCGTACACGCTCGCCGATGTGCCGCTGTTCAAGGAACTCGATGGTTTCAACCTGATGATGCTCGAACAGCCGCTGGCCCACGACGACATTTTCGATCACGCACAGTTGCAGCAGGAGATCCAGACTGCGATCTGTCTGGACGAGTCGATCCGCACTCCTGAAGATGCGACACACGCGATCGCGTTGGGCTCGTGCAAAATCATAAACGTGAAACTCGGACGCGTCGGTGGGCACGCGCAGGCGAAACGCGTCGAACAAGTGGCGCGTGAGAACGACATTCCGGTTTGGTGTGGCGGCATGTTGGAGTCGGGTATCGGCCGCGCCCACAATATCGCGATGTCGACGCTCGCCGGTTTCAGTCTGCCTGGCGATGTGTCGGCGAGTGCGCGTTACTGGGAAGAAGACATCATTGAGCCGCCGGTGGTAGTGAGTTCGAAAGGAACAATTACGGCGCCGGACGCGCCGGGTATTGGATTCAATCTTAACCTCCCGCGCATCGATGATCTGACCGTGCGCAAGCAAACGATCAATTTATGATGGGCCAACATATTTCCCCTACTCTTGCGGATCAGATTCTGGACAGGTTTCGCGCGCGGCAGAGCGACATCGAGTCGTTCATACGTGCGTTAGTGGAGATCGAATCGCCCTCCGGCGATGTGGTGGGCAGCCGCGAAGTTGTTGCTGCGTTGTCGAAGGCTGCGGAAGGTGTAAACGTTGTCGATGCGATCGAACCTGTCGAGTTTGCCGGGTTTGGACACCATCTGGTGATTAAGGCGTTTCAAGAACAACGCTCCGCCGGTCAGATTTTGATTGTTGGCCACACAGACACCGTGCATTCGCGCGGTTCGCTGGCGCAGCGCCCGTGGAGACGGGATGGTGATCGCGCCTATGGGCCGGGCGTGTTTGATATGAAAGCGAATTGCGCGCTCGTGATTGAGGTGTTGCGCACGTTGAGCGAATTGAATGTGAAGCCGCGATTTGGTGTGACGGTGGTGTTGACGTGTGATGAAGAAGTAGGCAGTGCGTCCGGATGGCCGTTGATCGAGCGAGTCGCGAAAGAAAGCGAGACGCGTTTTGCGTTTGTGTTGGAGCCGCCTGCATCCGGAGGCCGCGTTAAGACTGGACGAAAAGGAACCGGCATTTACGCGATCAAGGTTGAAGGCAAAGCCGCGCACGCGGGATTGGAGCCGGAGAAAGGTGCGAGCGCGATTCTGGAATTGGCGCGGCAGACGGAACGTTTGCACGCGATTAATCTTTCTGGTTCGGGAATCACGTTGAACGTTGGCGTGGTTCGTGGTGGAACGCGATCGAATGTCGTGGCGGAGCAAGCAGAAGGAGAGATCGACGTGCGTTTTGCGACAGAAGCGGAATCGCGAGAGATCGAACGAATACTTTCGCACCTTGAGCCCGTTGACGATAGGACAAAAGTTTTTGTGTCGGGTGGAGTTAATCGGCCGCCACTCGAACGCACACCGGCAGTCGTCGAGCTGTTTGAAAAAGCTCGCAGTATTTCAGCGCTGCTGGGTTTTGAACTCGGCGAAGCACAAGTCGGTGGCGCGTCTGACGGAAACTTCGTTGCTGCGCTGGGCATTCCGGTGCTCGATGGACTCGGCGTCAGCGGCGACGGCGCTCACGCGGTTCACGAACATATCGAAGTAAACGACATCGCTCGCCGCGGCGCATTGATAACTGGTTTGCTTCTGTCCGTATAGTCCGTGTTCATCTGTGGCTTATGTTGATTGCAACCTGGAACGTAAACTCAATTCTCGTGCGCATGCCGCACCTGATGCGCTGGCTCGACGACGTGAAACCTGATGTGCTGTGCATGCAGGAGACTAAGTGCACGGACGACAAGGTGCCGGTTCAAATCTTTGAGGAGCGCGGTTATCACTGTCATCTCTTCGGCCAACAGTCGTACAACGGCGTCGCGATCCTCACACGCGGAGCGTGTGAGACGAGTCATCGCGGTTTTCCCGGCGACGACGGCGCGGCGCAGGCGCGTCTGATCACGACCAGTTTCAACGGCATCAACATCGTCAACGTCTACATCCCGAATGGACAAGCGGTCGGTTCGGAGAAGTTTGTTTTCAAGCTCGGATGGATGCGACGCCTGCGTGAGTTCTTCGACGCTAACTACGACAACACGACGCCGGTTTTGCTGTGTGGTGATTTCAACGTCGCACCGGAAGAACGCGACGTACACGATCCACGGCTCTGGACGGGCCGGATCATGTTCAGCGAACCTGAGCACGCCGCGTTGCAGGACATTAAGGACTGGGGATTTACGGACGGGTTTCGTCTACACACGGAAGAGGGTGGTAAGTTCACTTGGTGGGACTATCGCGCCGGCGCGTTTCGCCGCAACCTCGGATTGCGCATCGATCACATCTGGATCACTGACTCCCTCGTTCCGCGCAGTGTGAAGACCTGGATCGACATCGAACCAAGAAGATGGGAGCGCCCATCCGATCACGCTCCCGTAATTGCGGAGTTCAGTTAGAGCCACAAAAAGCACAAGAAGCACAAGAGGCACAAGAAATACAAGAGAGTAGAAATCGTTGTTTTCTACTTTCTCTGACTTCTTGTGCCTCTTGTGCTTCTTGTGCCTTTTTGTGGCTTAGTTAGAGGTTAGTTCCGCGGTTTTCTCGGTGATATCTTTCTGCGCCCACTCGTTGTCGCGGCTCGCTTCACCGGCTTTCGAGCGCTTCGCGGTTTTCATCTTCTGCACGAGATCCATGTGGGTTGAAAAGTAGGGCAGACTCTTGCCGACCATCTCCTGCACCGTCTCAAACCCCTTGTCGGTCATGAACTTCTCGACGCCTTCTTTCAGCTCGTCGATCATCTTCACGCCTTGCAACATCACGCCAGTGCAAATCTGAACCGTCGAAGAGCCGAGTAGCATGAACTCGAGTGCGTCGTGAGAATTTTCAATGCCGCCGATACCGCTGATAGTGACGCCTTCGGGAAGTCCGAGCGCGAGTTGACTCACCATGCGCAACGCGATCGGCCGCACGGCCTGCGCTGAATAACCACCCGGAACACAATGTCCTTCAACCGTCGGCATCGGCCGCAAAGTATCGAGGTCAACACCAATCACCGACAGAATCGTATTGATCGCCGAAATACCAACCGCACCACCAGCCACCGCTGCCTGCGCGGGTTCGCGAATGTTCGTGATGTTTGGCGTCATCTTGGCCCACACCGGAATCGTCGCGACTTCAGTCACCCAACTCGTGACTTCTTGCGTGAGATCGGGATGCTCGCCCATTTCCGAACCCATCTTGCGCTCAGTCATGCCGTGCGGACACGAAAAGTTGAGCTCAAAACCATCGACGCCGGTGTCCTGGACCATGCGCGTGAGTTCCTGCCAGCGGCTCTTCTCATACTCTTCCATGATCGAAGCGATCAGGATGTGGTGCGGATACTCTTTCTTTACCTGGCGAAACTCGTCGAGCCAAACATCGATGGGACGATCGGAGATCAACTCGATGTTTTCAAAACCGATCACTTCGCCGGTGCGGCGCGAACGGAGTTTTCCATAACGCGGCACGACGTTCACGACCTTCGCGGATTCGAGGCTGACAGTCTTGGCGACCGCGCCACCCCAACCGGCGTCAAACGACTTCGCGAGCACGCGCGCGTTCGTTCCCGGCGGACCCGAACCCAGCACAAACGGGTTGGGGAACTTCATGCCGTTAACGGTAATGGATAGGTCCATACTTACTCCCAATCTGTGTAATCTGTGGATGGCTTTAGTCGGCGACTAGCGAGCCGTACGTGTCCGGTCGTCGATCACGATAAAACTGCCACGTGTTCCGCACTTCACGAATCTTGTCGAGATCGAGATCCGCCACAACCAGCGCGTCCTTGTCGCGCGGCGCTTCGGCGAGAAACTGCCCACGCGGATCGCAGAAGTAACTCTGACCGTAAAACTCACCGATGTCCCACGGCTGCTCGTGTCCGACACGATTGATCGCGCCGATGAAATAACCGTTCGCCACCGCATGCGCCGGTTGTTCGAGTCTCCAAAGATACTCAGACAGTCCCGCGACAGTCGCCGAAGGATTGAACACGATCTCCGCGCCGTTCAGTCCAAGCGCCCGCGCGCCTTCCGGAAAGTGACGGTCGTAACAGATGTACACGCCGACGCGCGCGAAAGCAGTATCGAAACACGGATAACCGAGATTGCCGGGACGGAAGTAAAACTTCTCCCAGAAACCCGGATTGACGTGTGGAATGTGGTTCTTCCGATACTTGCCTAGGTACTTGCCGTCAGCATCGATCACCGCGGCCGTGTTGTAATAAACGCCAGTGATCTCCTCTTCATAGATCGGCACGACGATCACCATGCCGTGTTCTTTCGCCACTTCCTGCATCAAGCGCACGGTTGGACCATCGGGAATACGTTCGACCGCTTCATACCAGCGCGTCTGCTGCTCGGCGCAGAAGTAAGGCGTCGTAAAAACTTCCTGCATGCAGATGATCTGCACGCCCTGTTCGGCAGCCTGCTGGAGAAACGTCAGGTGCTTCTCGATATTCAGCCGCTTGATCTCTTCAATCGGCGCGTCAGTCGGCGCTGCATTCGTACATTGAATTAGTCCGCATTTAACGGTGCGTGGCATTCATCGGCTCCCTTCGTGCATCGACTCTCGTCGAGATGCTGTCAAAACGTAGTATATGACGAATCCCAAGGCAAAAGTAACGAACCATGCATAAGTGTAAAGGTGATCCAAAAACGTTGGATTGCTGACTTGACCGCCGGGCGTGGTAGCGGCGCGCAGGAAACCGGGCACGACCGGAATAATTGCGATAACGAGGGCCATCATCGCACGCCAGTTGAAACCGCTGCCGTAGGAATAGGGTCCGCGCGGATCAAACAAGCCTTCGAGATCGAGCCGCTGCTTGCGAATCACCCAGTAGTCGCAGATCAAGATGCCGGCAATCGCACCCATCAAACCTGAATAACCGATCAGCCAGGTGAAAATGTAAGCGCCCATCGAACCCATCAGTTTCCACGGCATCATCAGGATGCCGATCACCGCCGTGATTAAACCGCCGGTCACATAAGAGATCAGCCGTGGGTTGAGATTGGAAAAGTCGTTTGACGGAGAAACGACGTTTGCCGCCATGTTCGTCGTGAGTTGCGCCGCAAAGATCACGGCGGTCGCAAACAGGATGATCAGCACGTTGTCGAAACGCGCCATCAGGTCCACCGGATTCGGAATCGCTACGCCGTAAATCAGCAGCGTAGCGCTCGTCACTGCGACGCCGATAAAAGCAAACGCGGTCATCGTCACCGGTAGTCCCATTGCCTGGCCCAACATCTGCGACTTCTGCGAACGGGCGTAACGAGTGAAGTCGGGGATGTTGAGACTCAGCGTGGCCCAATAACCAACTGACGCAGTCAGCGAGCCGGGAAAGATGTGCCAGAAGTTGTTCTGCTGTTTTTGCAGCGCCGCTGATTCGGTGAGCACATGGCTTAAGCCCCCTGCACGCCACGCAGCCCAGATCAACAAGACCGCTCCACCGCCGAGTAACAACGGCGCGGACCACGTTTCGAGATACTTGATACCTTCGACGCCCTTGAGGATGATGAACACCTGGATTCCCCAGAACAGAAAAAATCCCACCCACGTGTGCAGCGCGACGTCGAGCACTGTCGTTGAAAGAGAGTTCCAGCCCGGGATCATGAAACCAAACAACGCATCGAGCGCAGTGCCGCCGATCCACGTCTGAATACCAAACCAACCGCACGCTACGATCGCGCGCAACATCGCCGGTACGTTCGCGCCCTTCGTTCCAAACGCCGCCCGGCTCAGCACCGGAAACGACACGCCATATTTCGTTCCCGCGTGCGCGTTGAGAATCATCGGAATGAGCACGATTGTGTTACCGAGCAGGATCGTGATCATCGCCTGCCACCAGTTCATGCCGGCTTCGATGAAACCGCCGGCGAGGGTGTAAGTGGTGATCACCACGCTCATGCCGATCCAGAGGGCGGCGATGTTCCAGGTGGACCAGGTGCGTTCTTTGATCGTGGTGGGCGCGAGATCCCGATTCCAGAGCGGGCTGTGGGAGACGTCGGTTTTGAGTTCTACGAAGTCGCGTTCAGTGGGGGAATCAGTTGTCATATGCTTCTGTTAGATCGCGACGCACGTGCCGCGTTTCAAGAACTTTCCATCACCCGCCTTGCCTTTGAATTCGTTTTTGTCGACGACCACCTTGCCGCGCGACAGCACCGTTTCGACCACGCCTTTGATCTTCTTGCCTTCGTACGCGTTGTAGTCGACGTTCATGTGGCTCGTTTTCAAACCGAGCGTCTGTTCCTTGTTGGGATCGAAGATCACGATGTCCGCGTCGGAGCCGACGGCGATCGTACCCTTCTTCGGAAACAGTCCAAACATCTTCGCGGCCGCAGTCGAAGTCAATTCCACGAACCGGTTCAAGCTGATGCGATTTTCGACGACACCACCGTTGTAAATTAATGGAACGCGATTCTCGACACCGGGTGCGCCGTTTGGAATCTTCGTGAAGTCGTCTTTGCCCAGTTCCTTCTGTTCTTTCATGCAGAACGGGCAGTGGTCGGTGGAGATGACCTGTAGATCGTCCATCTTCAAACCTTTCCACAGCTCTTCCTGATTTGATTTGTCGCGCAGCGGCGGTGTCATCACATACTTCGCGCCATCGAAGCCGGGCTCGTCGTAGTTGTCGAGCGAAAGAAACAAATACTGCGGACACGTTTCGGCAAACGCGGGAATGCCGCGATCGCGTGCCTGACGCACCTGGTTTAGCGCGTCGGCGCACGAGAGGTGCACGATGTAAACCGGCGACTCCGCCATTTCCGCGATCGCGATCGCGCGATGCACACCTTCGGCTTCAGCGATGGTTGGCCGGGTTAACGCGTGGTACTTCGGCGCCGTGTGGCCCTGCTCGAGCGCACGCTTGATGATCTCGTTGATGACGATTCCGTTCTCCGCGTGCATGCAGATCAGCCCGCCGCGCTGACCGGCCGCAGACATCGCGCGAAAGATCGTAGCGTCGTCGACGAGGAACACGCCTGGATAAGCCATGAACATTTTGAAACTGGTTATGCCTTCATCCATCGCGGTGTAGAGCTCTTCGATCTGTTTGTCTTCGAGCTCGGTGGTGATGAGATGAAAGCCGTAATCGATTGCGGTTTTGCCTTCTGCTTTCTTATGCCAGTTGTCGATGCCTTCTATCAGCGATTGGCCTTTGTACTGCACGGCGAAGTCGATGATCGTGGTGGTGCCGCCGTGTGCGGCCGCGATAGTGCCGGTGCGAAAGTCGTCGGAAGCTTCGGTTCCGCCGAAGGGCAGTTCCATGTGCGTGTGCGGATCGATTCCACCGGGAATGACCAGCTTTCCGCTCGCGTCGATGGCAATGTCGACTTCCATGTCGAGGGTCTTGCCGATAACGGAAACGCGTTCGTCTTCGATCAGGATGTCGGCGGTGTAGTCGTCAACGGCGGTAACGACCCGGCCGTTTTTGATCAGAGTTTTCATAGGCAATCCACAGATTACGCAGACTTACTCAGGGTTTTTAAGACAAGGCTTATTAGCGGCGCTGTCGGCAGCGCGGCGCGCTTCGGTGTTGGCGTTTGCGCTGGGAGAGATTTTATCGGTTATGCAGATTTCAGTGGGAGTTATTTTCGCGACAGCGAGATACGAGGTTCGTTTGTCGGGGTTGTCGGGATTCTCGCTAGCGTTGTAGCGAATGATCAGGGCGATTGGTTTGCCGTTCTTGCTTGTCACGCGCCACTCGGCTTTTGGTCCAACACTCGAGAAGCCGCCGCTGATGACGTCCCAAAGTTCGAGAGAGTGTTTCGCGCCTTTGGGTGTGTTGACGATGATGTTCTGGCGCAGATCGCCTTCGAGTAAAGTCAACGAATATCCCGCTACGCCGCGACAGCGGCCTTCGTAATCACCGGCGCCGGTTGTTTCGACTTTGATTGTGCGGCACTGCCTTTCTTCGAGAGGCGTGTAGACGCTGCGGTTCTGAGCCACAGATACAGAGCCCACGAAAAAAAGGATTGAGATTAGCAATACCAATCTCAATATAAATTACCCTCACGTTTGCGGCCTGTGTAGTCGACGTAAACGACTTTGAGATCGGTGTAGAAATCCAGCGCCGTCGAGCCCTGCTCGCGATCGCCGATGCCGGTGCCTTTAATTCCTCCGAACGGCACGTGAGCTTCGCCGCCTGTCGTCGGCGAGTTGATGTGCGTCATACCGGTTTCGATATCGTCCACGAAGCGGAAAATTCGCGCGGCATCGTTGGTGAAGATTGACGACGACAATCCGTACTCGCAGTCGTTCGCCACTTCCATCGCCTGATCGAAATCACGCACGCGCAACACAGACAATACCGGTCCGAAAATTTCTTCGCGCGCGATTCGCATGTCGGGAGTCACGCGATCGAAAACCGTCGGGCGCACGAAGTAACCCTTGTCGAGTCCTTCGCCCTCGGCGCGCGAACCGCCACAAACGAGTGTCGCCCCGTCTTCGCGGCCGATGTCGATGTAACTCAACACGGTCTTGAACTGGCTCTCATCAACGCTCGGTCCCATCTCGGTTTGCGGATCGGACCCAACGCCGATACGCATCGCGTCAGCCCGGTCCGCAAGACGTGCGACAAACTCATCCGCGATCTGGTCCACCACCACAGCACGGCTCGTCGCGGTGCAACGTTGGCCTGATGAACCAAAGGCGCCCTGCGCGGTTGATTCGATAGCCAGATCCATGTCTGCGTCTTCCAACACGATGACGGGATTCTTGCCGCCCATTTCACACTGAACTTTCGCGCCGCGTCGTGAAGCTTGCTCGTAAAGTCGAATGCCGACGCCGTTCGATCCCGTGAAGGAGATCGCTTTAACAGCCGGGTGACTGATGATCTCGTCGCCTGCTTCGGAACCCGATCCGAGCACCAGATTCAGTACGCCGGGCGGAATCCCGGCGGCTTCGAAGAGTTCCGTGATGCGCACGGCGGTGGCCGGCGTGATGGATGCGGGTTTGAAGACGACGCTGTTTCCGGCGACCAGTGCGGGCGCGATCTTCCAAACCGGAATCGCCACCGGGAAGTTCCACGGCGTCACGCATGCGACGACACCAATCGGTTGTTTGATGGTGTAGGCGAAGTTGAGTGGCAGTTCGGAAGGAATCGTTTCGCCGTTGAGACGCCGCGACTCGCCCGCGCAGAACTCGGCGACGTTGATCGAGCGCTGCAATTCACCGCGCGACTCAGCGATCGTCTTGCCTTCCTCGCGGGTGAGCAGTTGCGCCAGCTCTTCCTTGTTTTCCTCGAGCAGGCGTGCGGCTTTGGCGACGATCTTTCCGCGCGTAGGCGCTGGCGTTGCGCGCCAGCCGCGAAAGGCGTTGGCGGCAGCTTCGACTGCCGAACGTGCTTCGTCGCGTGTTGCCTGTCGCACGGTTCCAAGGATGTCGTCTGTGTTGGCAGGGTTGATGTTGTTGGCTGTGCGCGTCGAAGCCGATTCAACCCATTTGCCGTTGATAAAATTGCGGTAAGTATCCATAGGAGTTTTGGAATATATCATGTGCTATAAAGGATTTGCATGATTGAGCCGCGGAGTATCCCTGAACTTTTGCAGCAGCGGGCTGAAGCTGCGCCTGAGAAAGTCTTCCTGCTTTCTGAAGCCGACAAACGCCAATTCACTTATCGAGAGTTCGAACAGGCGGTCGTGCAGGCGGCGGGAATGCTCGCGGCGCACGGGATTGGCAAGGGCGATGTGGTGAGTTTGCTGCTGCCGAACAGCGTCGAATACATCGTCGCGTATTTTGCGTGCTGGCAGCTTGGCGCGCTCGCCGGGCCGGTGAATGGACATCTCAAGCAGCAGGAGATTGAGTATGTCGTGTCGAATTCTGAGTCGAAGTTGATGCTGGTGAACTCGGAGTTTTTGGCGAAGGTTGAGTCGATTCAGTTGGCTCGAGTGGTTTTTGATGATGAAAGGGAAGTTAGCCACGGATTTGACGGACAAAGCCCGGACGGAATTGCAGCAGAGGACGAAGCCATAATTATTTATACCTCGGGGACGACCGGGAAACCGAAGGGATGTTTGTTGACGCATGGGAATGTCATTGCGAATGCGCGGCAGATCAGTGAGTGGCTCGGTTTTAATGAAAACGATCGGCTGCTAACGATGATGCCGCTGTTTCATATGAACGCTGTTTCAGTGACGACGATGTCGGCGCTTTATGCCGGTGGTTCAACGGTCGTGAGTCCCAGGTTTTCTGCGTCGCGTTTCTGGAACATCATTTCGGATTATCAGATCACTTCGTTTGGATCGGTGGCGACGATGTTGTCGATGCTTTTGAGCACCTATCCCGACGGCGTGCCGGAGGGATTGAAGACCGATCAGTTGCGTTTTGCGATGTGTGGATCGGCGCCGGTGCCGGCGGAAATTTTGCGCCGGTTTGAGGAGACATTTAAATGCCTTGTTGTTGAAGGTTATGGTTTGTCGGAGTCGACGTGCAGGTCGACGTTCAATCCACCGGACGAGCGCCGCCGGCCGGGTTCGTGTGGGTTGCCGATCGGTAATGAGATGCGTGTAGTAGACGAAGAGGACCGCGATGTTCCGGACGGTGAGTTGGGAGAGATCGTGCTGCGTGGCGAGAACATCCTGAAGGGCTACTTCAAAAACCAGGCCGCCACGGAGACCGCATTTCGCAACGGTTGGTTTCACACCGGCGACATCGGTTATCGCGATCCGGAGGGTTTCTATTACATCGTCGATCGCAAGTCAGACATGATCATTCGCGGCGGCGAGAACATCTACCCGCGCGAGATCGATGAAGTGTTGTACCAGCATCCGCAGATTGGCGCCGCGGCGGTGATTGGCGTTCCCGATGAACTGTACGGCGAGGAAGTCGCGGCAGTCGTTGTGTTGAAGCCCGGCGCGGAGATTTCGGAGCAGGAAGTTATCGAGTTTTGCAAAGCGAGACTCGCGGACTACAAGTGTCCAAAGACAGTTCGCTTTGTGGAAGACATTCCCAAGGGGCCTACCGGGAAGCTGCTAAAGAGGGAACTGGCGCAGATGTTTCGTTAAGGCAATCCGCAGATTACGCAGAAACACTTTTTGAAGGAATCTGCGTAATCTGTGGATTGCTGTTTCTTGCGCGATCGATCAGCCACGCACCCAGGAGCCATAGCCCACAGATGCCGATCATGAGCGGCGAAAACCATTTGCCGTAGAGACCGTCAGGCGAAAACTTCTCGGTTGCGGTGTGCAGGAACTCGCTGTTAGGCAGCACGCCGGCTTCGGAGAACTCGTGGAACGAATAGATCGCCACCTGGACCATGAATAACAGCAGAAAAATACTCGTGACCTGGAAGAAGCGCTTCACATTTATCAAGTGACCGAAACGCGCCCAGCCAAGTGCGAACAAGATCGCCGCAGCCAGACCAAGCAACGCGCCGTTGATGAGGTTCGGATCTTTAACCTGCATCAGTAGCAACGCCGTTTCCATACCTTCACGCACGATCATCAGGAACGTAAAGAGAAACACGCCGAGCACGGCCGCGATTCGCGAGCTCTTCGAAGAGACTGCGCTCAAACGTTCGCGCATGTGTTGCTGAATCTTCGGCCCGCTGCGCCACATGTGAATGACGAGCGTGCCGACCATCACTACCGCTACGGCTCCCAGCACCGCCTCGCGCAAAGCCTCGTTAGCAAAGAACCAACTCACGTAGCCGCCAACGGTCTCGCCAAACATCCCGCTCACGACGCTTTCGTCGACGCCCTTGTTCAGCACATAAGCCAGCGCTCCGCTCGCCGCGAGAGCCGCGGCAATCGCGACGTAAACCGGAGTATTCAGCCACTTCTGGCCTGATTTGCGGAGATAAGCGAGTATGACGGCGACGAGGAGGAACGACTCAAAACCTTCACGCAGGACGATAATGAATGAGTTCAGCATAACGGGCCGCAGTATAGCTTAGTTGAAAACGGTTTTCAATTTCAGAAGTTTAAAATAGGTCCTATAGGACTTATAGGACCCTATTCTGAAGCGGTTATCGCTGGTTCATGGTGCCGGTCATCGGACGCATCGGCATCTGAAGCTTGCCATCCGCGGCGCTGGTGAGTGCTAGAAACTGTGAATCCTGCCGCAAACTGTCAAACACCGCATCGACGCGCGCTTCCATCATCTCTTTCGCACGCACTGCCTGATAACGCTCGTACCGGAAGAAGTGACGTTGCAACAGCGCGAGCGCTTCGCGTTTGTGACCCGTCTGCGCGTAGATCGCGGCGAGGTTGTACGAAGCAGGAAGCAGATTACGATTGGCACGCGCGATCTTCAGAGCTTCATCGCCACGTCCTGAAGCGGCCATGAACACCGCCGCGAACACGAGGTTGTAAGGATCTTTCGGATCGAGCGCGAGTGCTTTCTGAGTGTAGAAGTTGCCCTTTTCGAGATCGCCTTCCGAGTTCCAGTAGACCGCGAGATTGCGATAAGTCAGTGCGAGGGGAAACTCTTCGGCTGCCTGTTCCATTAACGAGAGTCCTTTTTTGAACTCACCGTCGTGAATCGTCATCTTGCCGAGTCCGTGCAGCGCCACTGCGCGTGCGATCGCATCGGACGGCATGTTCAATATCTCATTGAACACGGTTCGCGCCTTGTCCCATTCGCCAGTGTGGTGTCGATAGAGTTCGCCGAGATAACGCAGCGGCGTCGGGTCGGCGGGATCCATCTTACGAGCCTGTTCGTAGAGTTTCAGCGCGGTCATGTAACGTTCGGCGTTCTCCGCGCGGAGACCCTGGCGCATCACGGCTTCAATACGTGCGCTTTGAACGCGATCGAAAATCGGCGTGACGTTCGGGATGCTGCCGATCTCTTCGACGCCGAGTTTCTTCAGCTCTTGCGCGGCTGACTTCGCCTTCTTGGGAAAGAGGCATTTTTCTTCGGCAACGGGTTTGAACATCGCGATGGCGCCGTCTTTGTCACCGGCTTTCGCTTTCTCTTTGCCGCCTTTCAACTGCTCGTCGAGCGCCGACTCGCGTTGCTTCATCTCGGCTTCGACGACTTTCTCGACCGCATCTGCCTTGAGTTTGCCGCCGGTGTTCTCGATCTTCTGAATTGGAGATCCGTCGAACGTGGTAAGCACTGCAACGGGCAACGCTGAGTCGCCGATGATCTTTTGCAACTCCGGTGTCTTTGCGTCGCCGACTGTCATCGTTACGCATTGCGCGGAATACAAAGTGAGAATGCGCGATGTGCGCAGGGTCGATTTTTCGACTTCCGCGTTGTTCGCCGGAAACCAATAAAGAACCAAACCCTTTTGCGGCGCTTTCCGAGCGTCCCACATATTCCACGGCACGTTGTAAACGGTGGGCGTAACCCCGGACGTACTCCGGGAGCCGCCACCGACGCCGCCCGTGCCGCCGCCACCGCCACCACCACAGGTAGCCCATACAGGCGACAACGAAAACAGAACGATCAGTAGGCTGGCGAGTGCGCGTGAAAGCTGTGAATTCATAGTGAGTGTGCCTTTCTTAACAAATCTTTTCTGAACTTAAAATGGCTGCTCGTGTGGGACGAATTGTGAATTTTATAGCACAACACTTGGCCGAGTGACAGTTGATCCAGTATGGTTTACCGACCAACATGAAAATCCTACTAGTGAACCCGGAATTTCCCGACACCTACTGGAGCTTCAGATACGCATTGCCATTCGAAGGCAAACGCTCCGTATTTCCGCCGTTGAGCCTATTAACGGTTTCGAGTCTGCTGCCGCAGTCGTGCGAGCGACGGTTGATCGATTTAAACGTCGAGCAACTAAAAGACTCACACATCGAGTGGGCCGACATGGTTTTCATCACCGGCATGCTGACGCAGAAAGAGTCGCTGCACGAAGTGACGGTGCGCGCGAAGAAACTCGGCAAACGCATCGTGCTCGGTGGCCCCTACGTTACCAGCACGATCGAGCAGCTCCCGAACGCCGACCACATCTTTCAGGGCGAAGCAGAAACCACTCTGCCGGAATTTTTCGACGATCTGGAACGTGGTGAGGCGAAACGCGTCTACAAAGCACCGCAACGCCCGCCGATGTCGATCTCGCCGGTTCCCGATTTTGGTCTCATCAATCTAAAGAAATACAGTTGCATGTCCGTGCAGTACTCGCGCGGTTGTCCGTTCTCCTGCGAGTTTTGCGACATTATCGAGATCTACGGCCGCGTCCCACGCACCAAGAGCAATCAGCAGATGCTCGCCGAGTTTGACGCCTTGAACGGTCTCGGCTGGAAGGGTCCGTTATTCATCGTCGACGACAACTTCATCGGCAACAAGAAGAACGTGCGGACACTGATGCCCGACATGATCGCGTGGCAGAAACAGAACGGGATGCCTTTTTCGCTATTGACGGAAGCGAGCGTGAACCTGGCTGATGACGATGATCTATTGGCGGCGATGAGAGATGCGGGTTTCCGACGCGTTTTTCTCGGCATCGAGACTCCGGTTGAAGAGAGTCTCAAAGAGGCGCAAAAGACGCAGAACCGCGGCAACCTGCTCGACTCCGTGCGCCGAATACAAGCGCATGGCATGGAAGTGATGGCCGGTTTCATCGTCGGCTTCGATAACGATCCGGAGGACATCTTCGAACGTCAGATCGAGTTTATTCGACAGAGCGCGATTCCGATGGCCATGGTCGGCATGCTCAACGCACTGCCCGACACACAACTCTGGCGGCGGCTCGAGCGCGAAGGCCGTCTGCTCGGTAACGACGCCACCGGCAACAACACGTTGTCGTCTTTGAATTTCATTCCGCGAATGGACGCGGAAAAACTTCAAGCCGGTTACCAGCGCATCATGCGCACGATCTACAAACCAAGCGAGTACTACCGCCGCGCACTCGATTCGCTGCAACGCACACCGCAGGACGTGCCCGAGGCGCACCAGTATCACGGCGTTAAAGCCGTCACGGCTTTTCTGCGCATCGCGATCAAGCTCGGCGTGCTCGACGCGGAACGGCGCGAGTTCTGGCGCTTCTTCGTGAAAGCGTTGCGCACGGATCGAGATCGAATGACGGAACTACTGCGCCATGCGGCGATGGCCTACCACTTCCGCAAGTTAACTGAATCTCACTGCTATTCGTGATCCGCTCTACCAGCCACAAGAAGCACAAGAGGCACAAAGGAGTTTCGCAACTTCCTTTGTGCCTCTTGTGCTTCTTGTGGCACGAAAACCCTGGGGTAAGCGATACGTGATTTCCAGAAACTCTGCGTTTGCAGCTCTACGGCATCGCGATTTTCGCCTCCTCTGGTTGGGCCAAATCGTGTCTGTGACGGGATCGCAGATGCAGCTCGTCGCGATCAACTGGCACGTCTATACGTTGACGAGGTCTGCGCTCGCGCTTGGGCTGGTTGGTCTGTTTCGCGGGGTGCCGGTGATTCTTTGTTCGCTTGCAGGCGGTGTTGTTGCTGACGCGGTAAATCGAAAGCGGCTGATGATAGTCACGCAAAGCGTGATGCTGGTCAGTGCCGGACTCTTAACCGCGACGACACTCGCCGGCATTCAGAGTGTCTGGCCCATCTACCTGTTAAGCGCGATGGCTTCGGCGGCGACGGCGTTCGATCTTCCCGCGCGACAGTCGTTGATGCCTTCGCTCGTGCCGCTCGAAGACTTTCCGAATGCTGTCAGTATCTATGTGATTGTTTTCAACATCGCGACCATCGGCGGCCCGGCGATCGCCGGTGTGTTGCTGGCGGAAAGTGGTCCGGCGTTAATCTACCTTT
>DATEHX010000425.1:0-35994 GCA_035279345.1 Pyrinomonadaceae bacterium
AGCAGCCATGCCGTGTTATATGAACGTCCGTCACCCTCAGCCGGACAAAATTGGGTACGACGTCTGTTTGGAAAAAATGGGTCTCGAAATTTTCAGAGACCCGGCCACCAATAAAGAATCTTTGAGGGCGATAATCGCGAGGGATTCAAACGGCAAGATAAAGCTGAACAATTTGGGTAAGCAAGAGGTCGATGCGGGCTTCTACAAATTCCTGGCCCTCGAATTTATAGGTAATGTCAGCCTCAATCGTGCCACCGTCACCGTCGACGGTACGATGGCAGTCGACGTAAAGGCAGTCGCCGCCGGAATCGACGAAGTTGTTATAGACAAAGTAGCGGATTGCGGCGACGCCGGTGACGAATGTCTTTGGAGAAATATCGACATCGCCGGCGGTGTACGTACTGGAGTAATTCGTGGCGCATACCTGAAGGGCGGTCAAGTGAGGCTGGCCGAAGCAGAGAAGCTCACGATCACCGATGTAACGACGATCGATGAAGGATCGACCGACAACGAGTTACGATTTTCCTTCAAACTCAACGCGCCCGTTGACAACCAAACCAAGCTTCATTTCACAGTGGAGAAGCCGGCTTTGAGCTCTGACGCCAAACCGTTGGTGAGCAATACGTGGGAACAGGTGGTTGCTTTCTCGCCCTCTGCGTCAGCAATCACTTCCGCAATTGTCGATGATACTTCGGCGCCAACCAAGCTGACCGTAAAAGGTAAAGGCTTTAAGGTCAGTCCACTGATTGTCTCCTTGTTACCGCAACTCGGAAACCCGGTGACGGTCACGGCGACGGCAGTAACGGATACAAGCTTCGACGTTGTGCTTCCAACTGGAGCCAATAAGCTGCACGCCGGCTGCTGGCAGGTGCAGGTGAAAGCCGGCAAGCTCACTTCGAACCAATCACAGATGTTTGCCATTCCGCCCGCTCCGGAATTGGACTCCGCGGAGCGCAATAACGAGTTCATTTTCGTAAAAGGAAAGGACCTGGTTGACTTCAGTTCCTGCGGTGGTCAACAACTCAGTTTCAAACTGCTGAAGACAGACGACACTGAGATGACAGACCTTAAAGTCGTGAATTGGGGCGGCGGCGCACCCGTGCTGGAACTTCCTGACAAGGCGAAGGAAGGCGACTGGAAAGTACGGGTTATCAAAGGTACGGATCAGAGTGAGAAACCTTTGACCGTGCGCTCAAACTGATTGGAACAAGGGCTCAATCGTTCGTCTGTATCGACGATGCTTTCGCCTCACCGTTTGCGCTACTATGCTAACGATGACGCAAGCGATTGAGCCCACACAACAGCTTTGGCAACGCGGTGAATACGCGATCAGCACGGATCGCTCCCGCCTGAACCTGGACCTTATTCACGACTTCATCGCCAATCATTCGTATTGGGGACGTGGCCGAGCGCTCGAAGTCGTGCAACGTTCGATCGACAACTCGCTGCCGTTTGGTATTTACAAAGGCAGCGAGCTGGTAGGGTTTGCACGAATCGTAACGGACTATGCGACGTTCGCCTGGGTCGCCGATGTTTTCATCGTGCCGGAACATCGTGGGCATGGATTATCAAAGTGGCTCATGGAAGTCATCCTCGCTCATCCTCAACTACAGGGATTCCGCCGGTGGGTCTTGTCGACCAAAGATGCGCATGGTCTGTACGAGCAATTTGGTTTCATTCCGTTGCATCGTCCGGAACGCTGGATGGAACGACCCGGTACGGACATGAAGGAATCTCCGGATTATTGGCAACGCTAAATACAAAAGGGCGGGACCGACAACTCGATCCCGCCTTCGTTTTGCGTTTAGCTACCGAACGTTCTTAGTAGCGTTGTGTTAGTAGCCTCTGTAACCATCATTGTAACCGTTCGCAAAACCCTGTCGGAAGTACTGCTGGTAAAGCGCCCTGCTACCTAAACGTGAACTGTAGTCAGTGTTCGCATTCCGATAGTCTTCCTCATCGCGGTATTCAAACCGGTCACGGTTGTCGCGGTCCTTACGGCCTTCCTTGATGCCTTCATTGTAGCCCGCGTTCAAAGCGGTCTGGCGAAGCTGATTAGAACCACCCCAGTTGTACTGATCGCGCCAATCGCGGTTTGACTGGCGTTGGCGACGCCGCTGCTCACGTTCCCATTCGCGTTGACGTCTATTCTGTTCCCGCTGGTAATTTCGATCGTTATACTGGGCCTGCGCCTCAGAGCTTGCCGCCATTCCGATTCCTAGTAGGAGAGATAACCCAAGTGCAAATCCCATCAGTCGTTTCGTCAGCAAGTTAGTTTTCATAGCGTTCTCCTTTGCCGTCTCTGGCATGCCTGAATCTATGGCAAAGACGGTGCCACAACGCGCTGCGAGCGGAAACATTGGTCCAAGTGTGGAATTTGGGCCTAATTGTTGCGAAATTGATGGGAGCTAATAACAAGTAGTTAGCAATTCAAGGACGAGCCTAACGATTTCGTTAATAGCTACACGAGATCGAAGAAAGGCGTAGTTGCATTGCCAAACATTGTGAATGCAATGTTAGCGAACGCTTGAAAGATCATCTCCAGTTCTTCACACGCGGCCACTCCGTTTGTAAGTTCCACTTCAAACCGCGGCACAAGAGAATGGGAAAGTTTTCGTAGCGATAGGCGTAAGGATTGTTCAGAGTAGCTGCGACTGTTACTGAATTGAAATGCTCGCGCGCGTCACTTTCCTCGTCGCCGAGAACGATGACAATGTCTCCGGTGTAATTTCGCGGTCCCCAAAGAAAGTAGTTTTGATGTCCGCTGATAGCCTTGGGCAATTCGTATTGAGGTCCGAAGAAATCGACTGCCGCCGCTTGGCCATAATTATTAGCGAAGATTGCGGTGCGCGCTTGTTCTTCGGGAGTGAGCGAATGATAGACGCGCGCAACGGCTTCAACCATGCCGGGCCAGGGAAATTCATCAGCGTAGTACTGCGGCAGAGTTTCACCGACGAAGCTCTGCTCGGTTTTAGGAACCTCAAAGGGCAGATGCGACTGATAGCGAAGAAACGTGTCGATCGGTAATACGGGCAGCACGAGTGGTAGTAATAAGGACACGCCTGCAACCAACCAAAGAAGACACGCAGCTCTCAAAGCCGCTTGCAGTTTTCCGTGTGCGAAGAATTCGCGCGCGAGCACTCGTTCGGTTGCGACCGCGCCTGCCGCAAACAAGATCACGTATGCCGGCGCCGCGTAATAATCTTTTCCGTGGGTGATCATGAAGAACGCGATCGCGATTGCGAACGTCCATCCAAGCGCGCAATAAAGTTTGGCTTCGCGCGTAAAGAGTAAGAAGAGTAGTCCAGCGAACCAGAACGGAAAGCTGACGGGATTCAACATCAGCACCTGTTGCAATAGATATTTGCCCGGCGGGAGAACCACGTCTTTACCCGTTGCGCGCACGTTCTGCATCAGTTCCAGAAACGGCCAGTGGTGCTGAACATTCCAGATCAGGTTCGGCAAAAATATTAAAAACGCGAGCGCTCCGCCCGCGAGAATCCATGGCGTGAATAAAATCCGGCGTTGATTTGTTAATAGCAGACCGGCGAGCAACGCCGCGGCAAAAACAACGATCGAGTACTTGTTGAGAAGACCGACGCCGGCAATCGCGCCGAATGCCAACCACCATTTTGGATTTTGTGTTTTGATGAGTCGCAGCACTATAAAAACGAGACCGCCCCAGAGCAGAGGTTCGAAGCTGTTCATCGCAAACTGATGATCGATAACCCACCAAACGCCGGGCGTCGCCGCGAGCGTGGCGGCGAGGATTGTTCCGAAGCGGCCGGCGCCGAGTTCACGTGCCAACGCCGCCGTGAGAAGAATACGTCCGGCGCCGGCGAGTGCGGGCCACAAGAGTAAAGCCGGAAGTGAAGTGCCGAGAGTGTGTCTCGCAATCCAGCCGAGCCACGCTATCAACGGCGGCTGATCGACGTAGCCAAACGCGAGATGTTCGGAGCAGGCGAGATAGTACAGAGCGTCGCGGAAGTAGCCGTAACGCGTGGACGTTAAGAGGTGGAGTGCGAAGTAAGTAAGAGCAATGAGGTAAACCCAGATCGAAAGTGGCGCTGACTTCGGGAGGTTGCGCATTGGCAGACCATCAGTAATAGGTAATCGTGCGGTGGACTATCCACGACTCGTTTCCCCGAGACTCCATCCGCCTGGTCCAGTTTCCCTGCGAATCAAATTCCAGGTACTTATAGGTCGTCGTGACCTGTAAGGGATCTCGGGAGTCTTCATATCGGGTCGTGACGGTTTCGACTTCGTTACCCTTGTCGTCGAGTTTGTGCGCGAACTTGTAGGTCAGCGCGCCGTCAGCGGAATAGATTTGCTCTGCGCGTTCATTATTGCTGTAGCTGTAAACCTGTTTGGTTGATGGTGAGCCATTGCTGAAGACTTGCGTCGTTTCGATTCGATTGCCGTTGCTATCGTATTTGTATTGTAGTTTGGCCGTGTAGGGAGGATCGGGAGCGCGACTCGGACCCGGGTTGCGCGGCCTTACACCCAACCCGCGCTTGTCCTTCGTTTGTTCCTTCACGACTCTTTCACCTTCGAGATAACTGTAAGTAAGCACTGCCACTACATCGCCGTACTGGTCATATCGCGTTTCCACGGTGAGGTTGCCCGAAGCATCAAACTCTTCGCGGCTGGTCCGCTGACGCGCTCGCTCCGGCCGGCCCGACGATTGGTCCATTCTCGAGGTGGTGCTCTCGACGCTTTTCACGTTGCCTTTTAGGTTCTGAGTTTCTCTATCTGGTTTTTGGCCCAATACAGAAGGCGCGAGGAGTGAAGTGAGAAGCAGTACCAGGATCAGTTGTTTCATGGCATTTAACTATCAACCCTTCGCAATCTGGCCGTCAAGCCAGAGACGTCGAGAGCCACGGAGAGCCGCTAATCACTCGAAGCACCTTCGGCAGCGATGGATTCCGCGCCAAAGAAAACGTATTTGATTTCCGGGTAGCGCGTCTTGATTTCGGATTCCAAACGCCGCACAGCTTCGCGAACATCGACCGTCGAAATGTGGTCCTTGAAGCTCAGTTGCACAGCCAGAAACACCGAGTGTGGGCTCTGGTAGATCGTGTACAGGCGTTGGACGTGGGCCACATCACGGTCCTCCTCAACTATTGTTCTCAGAGCTTGTAGTGTTTGGCGATCGACGCCTTCGCCGATCAGCAACCCCCTGCTCTCGTAAACCATTACCGTGGCGATGATGCAGAGCAGAAACCCGATCACGATCGACGCGGCTCCATCGAGGTACGGCTGATTCAAATACCTGCTCAGGAAGATACCTAGCACGGCGACCAAGAGTCCCGTTAGCGCCGCCGAGTCTTCAAGCAGAACTGAGAAACTCGTCGGATCTTTGGTCGTGTGGATCGCCTGGATCACGCCTCTCCCGCGACGCTCTTTGCTGAACGCCTTCCAACCAAAGACCCACGTAACACTCTCGAAAACAGCGGAGATGCCGAGTACGATGTAATTCCACTTTGCGTCTTCAATCGGTTTCGGGTTGGCGAGATGCGTTAGTCCTTCATAGATCGACATGCCTCCGCCAACGCCAAAGATGAGCACGCCGACCATGAGTGTCCAGAAGTAGAGTTCGCGTCCGTGACCGAATGGATGTTCGCGATCGGGTGGTTTGCGGCTGTTGTGAATGCCAAGCAGTATCAGTCCACCGTTACCGGTATCGACAAGTGAGTGGATCGCTTCGGAAAGCATGGCCGAACTGCCCGAGATAGCGGCGGCAAAAAACTTTGTTACAGCAATGGCGAGATTTCCGAGAATCGCCGCAACGACCGCAGTTTTTCCGTCTTGCGCCACTTATTTCATCGACACCTTTGCTTCTCGGAGAGCGTAAACCGCATCCATGTAAACACGGCTGACGCAGTGTGGCTAGTCCGGTTGTTACCGTACGGTTCTCCGCTAATATGCCGAACAACAGGCTCACTCGGGACGTTAAGTCGTTAGATCGGAACCGCAGACATGCTTACTTTACTCAAACTGGAACTCGAGAAGTTGTTCCGCGCCAAAAGCTTTTATCTCTCTTTTCTGGTTCTGATCGGATTTGTCGTGCTGATGCTTTGGGGGTTCTACACCTACGCCGCTCGCAAGACGGGCGGCGAGGCTGTGGAACAGTTCAAGTACACGTATGAATCAAGGCAGTATTTCAACGGGCTGACTTTCGCGCTCTACTCGCTGCTTTTTTCTTTTACCTTGCTGCTGCCAATCTTCGTGTCGATGAGCGCGGGCTCGCAGATCGCCGGCGAGGCACGCGCGGGCACGTTGCGTATGATCTGTACGCGTCCAATCTCACGCGCGTCGCTGATATTGTCGAAGTTTCTGGTCACTGCACTCCACGCCGCACTGCTACTGACATTCTTCATCGGCTTGAATCTGGTAATCGGTTTGATCTTCGTGGGTTGGGGAAACCTGGAGCTCTATCCTGGCCCACTCAATCTCGTCGACGAGCCTGGGAAGATCATGCGCGATGATGCACTGATGCGTTTTGGTTACGCGATATTGTCAGGCACATGGGCGTTGCTCGTTATTGCCGCGCTGGCGTTGCTTTGTTCGGTTGTCTTCGAATCTCCGGCACAAGCGATCGTGATGACCATCGCGGCTTATTTAACGCTCTACATCGTTGGGCGAGTGGAGTTCTTCGAACATTTGCGGCCGTACTTTTTCACCACTGACATGGACTTCTGGCGCGATGTGTTCAAGCCCGAGATTCCGTGGGGAAACCTGTGGCACTACGCGTGTATCTGCGGCGCGTACACAACCGGACTGTTGTTAACGACGGTGGTCATCTTCGAGCGGAAGGATATTGTTACCTGAGATGTGGGTGAAAGTGGCGCTGCTGATTTTGTTCTGCCTGATGATTGTGGGCGCCGTTCACTTCGCGCGTCCATCCGAATCAACTAACGATGTTTCATCCGCTAACTCCGCTAATTCACTTCGTCTGCTGACATGGAACATCGGTTATGCCGAGCTCGAAGACGACACACGCGCGCACGACAAAGATTTGCCGGCCGTAGCGGACGTGATCTTACGTCAAGACGCGGACGCAGTTGCGCTTCAGGAGCTGACGGGCAAAGCGCAACTGAACGTTTTGCTCGGACTGTTACAGGGAAAATATCGCGGCTCAGTCGCGCAGCAGGGAAGAGGTGATCGCTTCGAGGCGATACTCGTTAAAGATTCGAGTGCGACATTTATTCCCGTGGCGGTTGGTGCGCGTTACGCACTCGGCGCTTCGTTCCGGCCGCGGCGAGACTCGCGACAGGTGCTGTTTTTGAGCGCGCACGCCGATGCGTTCAATGCCGCTCGCCGCAGAACCTACACCGAAGCTTTAATAGATTGGACCCAGGCGCAAGGACGATCGTCCGAAGTTTTCATCGCCGGTGATTTCAACTTCGAACTCAAAGCCGCCAACGAGACGAACCTTTATACCGACAACCTGAAACACGACAGCGAATCCTACAGCCATATTCTGCGCTACTTTCGCGATCTCGGACGTGAAGCGGGCGATACCGCGATCAACGATCGACGGATCGATTACATCTTTGGTCCGCCTGCACTACAACAAGTCGGACGCGTCGAAGTCTTACGAAACGCCGCGGTTGGCCGCATGGACCACTGGCCGTTGTTAGTGGAGGTAGGGTTTTAGAGGGAAACCATCCACAGATTACGCAGATTTTTAATCTGTGTAATCTGTGGATTGCTTGCCCAACTACCAATGTCAGACGTCGCACTACAGACCGAAAACCTGACGAAGCGTTTTGGTGCGCGCACGGCTGTCGATCGCCTCACGATACGTGTCGAACGAGAGGACATCTACGGTTTTCTCGGTCCAAACGGAGCAGGGAAGTCGACCACGTTGAGGATGCTGTTGGGCCTGGTGAAGCCCAGTTCCGGCTCGATCAAATTTCCGGTGAGCGATTCGAGTTGGGAATATCTGCGAGCGCGTTCGCGCGTAGGTGCAATCATCGAGACGCCGGCGTTCTACGAAAACTTTTCCGCGCGCCGGAATTTGCAACTGCTGGCTTCGTTGTCCGGCGGCGTTTCGAAGAAGCGCGTGGAAGAAGTGCTCGACATCGTAGGCTTGCGCGAACGTGCGACGGATCCGGTGAAGGTTTACTCGTACGGTATGCGGCAACGTCTCGGAATTGCGCAGGCGCTTTTACCAACACCGCAGCTTATTATTCTCGACGAACCTACGAACGGTCTCGATCCACAAGGAATACACGAAACACGAAAATTGATCCGGCGTCTGCGAGACGAATTTCGGTTGACGATCTTGCTCTCGAGCCACCTGCTCACCGAGATCGAACAACTTTGCAACCGCGTTGGAATCATTCATGAAGGACGTTTGCTTTACGAAGGTGGACCAGAGGCGCTGCTGGCGCCAACGAGTCTGTACAAAGTGCGTGTTGACGACCTGCCGAGAGCGGTTGAGGTGTTGAGTAAAGAACCTGGCCTGACGGTTAGCCAAAATGGTGCTTCGTTCCTGAAGATCGATGCGGACCCGCAACGGCTTGCCGAAGCAAACGCGTTGTTAGTCGGCAGCGGGATCAAGGTGTATGAGTTGAGTCCCGTTCAACAAAGTTTGGAAGAAGCATTCCTTCGTTTGACGGAACCTAAGTAGTAGATAACGCTTTCACAACGTCATCACATCTCGGCGGTAACCATCGGCTGCGAGCGTCGTAGTCTAATGGACAGCGTTACCGTCCGTCTCCCACGGTCCACTTGTGTCAAATGAAATACTATCAAGGAAGGGAACAAGATGAGCAAAATATCACGAGCACTCGGTGCGGCGATGCTCTGTCTGGGACTGCTTGTATCAGCCAGCGTTGTTATCGCACAACAGGATCCGGCTATGCCGACCAAAGAGAAAAAGGATAAGCAGAAGACAACGATGATCAACGGAACCGTATCGGCGGTTACCGATTCAGCGTTGACTATCATCGACAGCCAAAAGGCTGAGCACACCCTCGCGGTTACCGCTGAAACGAAAGTGACCAAGGGTGGAAAGGACGCAGTCCTTGCTGATGTGAAAGCCAACGACGTGGTTACCATCGAAGCCCAGAAGGGCGAAGGCAATACGTGGACGGCGCTGAGAATTGCGGTGTCTTAAGCTGCTAGAAAATCAAATCTACGAAAAAACGACGAGGTGAGAATAAAACCTCGTCGTTTTTTTGTATCCAGTTTATACTTGCCTCCGGCCAGCCATCTGCAACCATAAAAACTCGGAGGCAATACCATGAACAAGTGGAGAAACATCCTCCAGTGCTTGAAGCCTACGAACCGCTGCACGACAATTTTGTTATCACTCATACTCATCAGTGTTGCGGAAGTCGTTCAATCCCAGCCGCGCGGTCCCAGCTCGCCAGGCCAAACGGTTCGCGAACGTAATCGCGCAATGGACGACTACGATCGCACCCTCAATCGAATGAAGAATGATGCGAAGGCGGCCGCCCAGCGAAGGCGAAATCTCTTTCCGCAAATCAACGAAGACTTCCAACGCATACAGGTCATCCACAACGAAATCGTCCGGATGCTTCAACCGGACAAAAATCTCAATTACGATCGTTTGGCCGAGCTGACGGAAGATATGAAGAAGCGAAGCGCTCGGCTGCGTGAGAATCTTCAACTTCCCGAACCCGAGAAAGTTGTAGCAAAACCCGCTCACTCCGAAGCCATTGACGAGAGCCACATGAAGAAGAACATCGTTACCCTGCACGACCTGGTGATCGACTTCGTGGCGAATCCCATCTTCAAGAATCTCGGAGTCGTCGATGCAAAGATGGTTGATACCGCCACTGTGAATCTCAACAACCTCATCGATGTCAGTGACGAGATCAAGCGTGAGGCCAAGCTCTTAGGAAAGTCTGCAAAGAAGTGAGGGCGAGCGGCCCGCTTTGCGCTAAGTCTTTGACAAGATTTGCAGAATGGACAAGATAGGTTATTTCCTGAGGCAATCTTGTTAACTTTGTGAATCCAAGTAAGGGGCGGGTCCGAGCCCGCCCCCAACTTTCCTGCCCTTGATCGTGTCTTAGAACGAATAGCGCAGTTGAATTCTTCCCGAACGGAATGTACGGAGTGTGTTGTTTGGTCCTCCGTTGAGTTCCGGTTGGTTGAAGAATGGGTTGAACACATCACCATCGCTTAGACCACCCACCGTCGCCGCGTCCCACGTAAAGATCGGACGGTTGAAGACGTTGAAGAAGTCCATGCGAATCTCAAATTTGTCGCCTTCCCAGGGAGTGAACGGCATGCCGATCGCTCTTGTCAGACTGAGATCGAGCCGGTTCCAATTGGGAGCACGAAGCGTATTGCGTCCCACCAGTCCGGTGCGAATGTTGGGATCGACTACGAACCGCGCATCGTTGAGCGCGATCGGTGTGACGAAATCGTTGCTGCAGTATCCCGTCGGCGAGGGTGTTTCAGCCGAACAAAGGCTGTTAGCAATCGCCACTGAGTTAGCCGGAGCATTGGGATTACTAATGGCGGGGCGGTCATTGGTATTTACGCCGTCGCCGTTGATATCAAAGCCACTCAAATAGGCCGTTTCCACTGCTCCTGATTGAAAACGCCAGATGCCCGAAAGAGTGAAGCCACTCGTAATCGCTCTTACGTAACGGTTCTCCGACGCTCCGGGAATATCGTAGAGGAACGAAAGGGATGCAACGTGCGGGACATCATAAGTCGCCACACTGCGGTCCACTCGCCGTCCACCGAGATTACCCAACAGGTCTGACGCACGGCTGCTGCCGCCAGAGGTCACGAACACTTCGCTGTTAACGTCGTCGATGGCTTTCGAAAACGTATAAGCAGCGCGGAACAGTAACCGGTTTGCGAAGCCCCGTTCGAGTCGTGTCTGCAACGAGTGGTAATTCGAATCACCGCCGTTGGTACGCGGCTGGACCTGAGCGAAACCCGGATTAACGCGTGGAGACCCGGCTACGAGGATGTTACGTGGATTCAGCTCTTCATTTATGAAGAGGTGAATACCGCGCGAGCCCACGTAAGCAATATCGGCGACCATCTTCCAGGGAAGTTGCCGTTGAACGCCGAAATTCCAGACGTAGGTTTTCGGGTTGTGCAGATTCGGTAAAACTGTCGATTGAGCCGCAAACGGACTCGCCAGTCCCGGTACCGTCGGGAGGGTATTGGATGCGTTCGCAAAACCCCGCGGGTCTCCGGCATCCTCTCCAAACGTAGTGACGCCGATCGCGTTAGGCGAACTAGCGACGGTGTTGCTGAGGATGTTGTTGAAGTAGGTGTCGTAATTCACAGCGAAGCCGCCGCGGATCACAGTCACGTCTTCACCAAATACTCGTTTCCAGAACTTCGGCGTATAAGCAAAGCTGAAACGCGGCGCAAAGTTATTCTTGTCGCGGGCAACTTCACAACGAGTCGGGAACGGTACGTCGAAACCACAGAATGCCGGGAAGGCTGCCGTGTTTTGCGCCACACCGTAAAGCTCATAACGCAAGCCCACATTCAACGTCAGGTTAGGACGAACACGCCAGTCGTCGTTGATGAAGTAGGCTTGATTGATCACGTCGGGGTGGTCAACGTTCTCGCCGAATACTTTTTGGCCGAAAACACCCTGATTGCCTGAGAAGTTTTCGATGAAGTTTCTGAAAGCCGGGGCTATTATGGTCGGCACCGGGTTTCCTTCCTCGTCGAATGTTGTCTCGACCGCATCCGTGAACGTGAGAATTCCGCGGGTGTTGATGGGAATGAACTGCTTCGCCCGTTGGACCATGATGTCAAACCCGGCCCGAATGGTGTGATTGCCCATCGTGTGCGAGACGGTGTCCTGAAACTGGTAGTTGTTGAAGATCCGGCCCTGCGGGAAAGTGGGATCCGGACCGATGCCAGTCACGTTCGATGCAGTACCGCCGAAAAGAAACTGCGGTGGTGCCGTGAGCAGGTCGGGATTTCGGTAGTTGAAGAGCAGATTGAACCGGCCATAGCCAAAGCGAAATTCGTTGGTTGTGGCCGGTGTAAAAGTGCGTGTCCAGTTGATGTAAGCATTCTGAACCAAACTGGGCGCATCAACTTCGGTTCCCGGAAATAGCAGTGTCGAAAACTGAGGTACCTGGTTCGAGAAGATTTGATCGTCCGCCAGATAACGGAACGAGAACGCGTCTTTCGTATTAGGCGTCCAGTCTACGCGGAATAGATACTGAGTATCATCCACCGGTTGTGGGCTGGTTCGCGTCGCCGTACCGAAGGGAATCGACAGATTATCACCCAGGGGCACATTGAATATGCCTGTTGTGCCACGGAGATCGCCGATTGAATCGAGATAACGATCGAGGTTCGCACTGGTGCCCGCGGGGAAGAGCGCGCGCAGTTGCGCAACACCCGCGACTGTGGGGACCGCGGGTGACGAAATCGCGCCGCCCGCTCTAAACGGAGACCACTGAATCGTCCCGAAGAAAAACAGCTTGTTCTTCAGGATTGGACCACCGACCGAGAAACCATAGTCGTTCTCTATAGAGACGGGTTTCTTAGTCAAGCCGAGACCGGCCTTCTCGAACGGTGAAAGTGCGGAAAGTTTGCTCGGAATGATCACGTCGTATACCGAGCCGTGAAAATCGTTTGTTCCGCTGCGGGTAATCACGTTCACCACAGCGCCACCGGCGCGTCCATACTCAGCCGAGTAGTCGCTCGACAAAACAGTCACCTCGTTGTAACCGTCGCGCAACACTGGTTGATAGAACTGGCCGGTGATTGAGTTATCGTTGTTGTCCAGTCCGTCGATCAACTGGTTGTTGGCACGAGGACGCAGGCCATTAACGGAAAACTCTGTTCCTTGAACAAAGCCGCTGCCTAACGGCCCGGGATCGCTGACTCCGGGGAGCGTGAACACGAGATTGACCGGGTTCAAACCCTGAACCGGCATTTCGGTGATCTGCCGCGTGCCGAGTGTGTTGACGCGCGCGCCGTCCTGAGTCTGAAGTTCAACGGGAGTCCCCGAGGTTACCGTTACGGTCTCGGTGGGATTTCCTACCTCTAACGCTAGTGTGGCGTCCGCGGTTTGAGCGGCTAAGACTATCACTTCGCGAGTCGCGGTCTTGAATCCGGTAGCGGTGACTTCAAGCCGGTAGGTTCCGGGATCGACCGCGTCGAAACGATAAGCGCCATCTTCCTGTGTGGTCGTTTCCCGCGTCACTCCGGTAGCCGTGTTTGTAATCTTCACCGTCGCCGCTGCGACGGCAGCGGTATTTGGGTCGGTGATCGTACCGACCACGAAACCTTTACTGGTCTGGGCGAATGAGGTGGGCGCCAATACGAGCAATAGCAGAATTGTGCAGCCACCAAAGTATCTCAGTTTTGCCATCTGTTTACCTCCGAAATTTCGAACTTGCTTTGGAAGTTGGCTTTGTAATTTCAAACAATGACTTGGGGAGGATTTTCGGAGGGGCAACTATTGAGCCAAGTGTTGAGAGACACTCGATCGAACGATCGAGAGAAGAGTTTTTGAGCATTCGGATCGCAACGATCCAAATCTCTCAATTTTTCCAAAAACGAAAATGAGATTACGTAGCAGAGAATGATCTGAAACTTTGAAGACTCCTGATGGACCGGCAAACGCGGTTTTGGATCATGTGCCAAAATAACGGAAGGATTCGATCCCAGTTGGGAGTTCGCGAGTTAGCGCCGCGATCAGTAGATCTACGGATGCTTTTGTTTGCACTGCCAAACGCAAGTATTGCTCGGACGAGCCGAGCTTGTTGCTGCACTCGCGTACCAGCAATCCATACTCTTTCAACACTCGATCCCTGAGTGCTCGGCCCGGTGTGTTTGCCGGTAGCTCAACGTAAAGAAAATTCGCGCGCGAGGGAAAGACTCGCAAGCCCGGAATCTTTTGCAGTTGGCGCAACATGTACGTTCGGTCCTCTTCGACAAGAGCGAGGCTTTGACGGAATTCGTCTTTAAACTGTGTCACACTTTTCAAAATGTATGCGGCCAACCCATTGACGTTCCAGAATGGCAGTTGAGACCTGAGCAATTCGGCAGCGCGTGGGTTTGTGGCTGCATACCCGAGCCGCACACCATGCCAGCCCAATGATTTGCCAAGACTCTTAACCACTACGAGGTTCGGAGCTTTCGGGATCAACGCCGCGGCACTCTCGATGCCAGAGAAATCCAGAAAAGACTCGTCAATTACGATTAGCTCTACCTGCGGCAAACGCATTACGAGCTCCTCGATCTCGTCTGCTTCGAACCATGCGCCCGTGGGGTTGTTTGGATTCGATATCACCAACATCCTTACACCAAGTTCGTTAACACGTGCGACTACTTCGCCAACGTCCAGCCGAAAGTCGTTGCGAATGTCGAGCGTTATCGTGTAGAGCGGAACGCCCAGTTCTTCAGGCAGATCGGTCCAGCGGCTAAATGTCGGAATCGGTGTGAGTATTGGACCGCGAGTCAAATGACACAGACGCGTGATGATTTCCGTCGAGCCATTCGCCGGCACGATGAATTCCGGAGGCACGCCTGCAATTTCTCCGATGTGCTTCGCGTGGACGTCGGCATAGTCGGGATAGTAACGAAGGATTTCCGGTAAACGCTCGCTGATGAGTTGGACCATCTCTGGTGGCGGAAAGTGCAGATTCACCGGAATGCAAAAGTCCAGCAGTGGACCGTTGTAGACCGCGCTTTCCTTGACTGAAAAAAAGGATGGGTTGTGCGAACGCACGTTGAAAAGATCGGCAGCGTTGTTGCTCATATCGACTCTCCTGTGATTCGACGGTTGAACCTAAGAAATACTTCCCACAAAGACTGGAGTTATTTTGGAACTTCGAGGAGAGAGCGTGATGCGAGTGATGAACGCGTGACTGAGCGCCAACTTGCACGCGCCGCGTAAGAAAAATTCTTAGCGCGCGTCGTGGAAGATAATGCCGAGCGTGTGGCGATGGCCCGAGCGGATGCGACTCACGCCGTGGCGGAGGTTCACGCGATACACGCTCTTCGCACCCTGAACGGGACGATGATTAACCGCGAACACAACTGCGTCGCCCTGGCGCAACGGCACGACGATCGGACGCGATTGCATGCGTGGCCGTTGTTCGGTGAGAACAAATTCACCGCCAGTGAAATCTCGCTCAGGTTCAGACAACAGGATTGCCAGTTGCAGCGGGAAGACGTGCTCGCCATAGAGGTCCTGATGCAGGCAGTTGTAATCGCCGGTCCCGTATTGAAGTATTAGAGGCGTGGGTTTGTGCTGGCCGTCTTGATGACAACGCTCAAGGTATTCCGCGTGCTGTGCCGGGAAACAACTGTCAATGCCGAGGAATTCGTTCCAGCGGTTTGCGACGGGAACGAGTTGTGGATAGACGGTTGTGCGAAGACTCGCAACGATGCCGGGCAAGGGATAGTTGAAGTACTTGTATTCTCCGCGTCCGAAACGATGCCGCTCCATCACGATGCGGCTGCGGAAAAGGTGGTCGCTTTTATAGAGGCCAGCTATCTCTTCGGATTCATCCGAAGTAAGGAGTTGTGTGATGACCGCGTGGCCTTCCGCGTCGAGATCTTTTACAACTTGATCCCAGTCGATTGCCGCAACTGCGCTGGTGGTAGTCATGTCGTTCAAAGACTACCAAAACCAGCCCTTGCTGACTTCCCGTTTCATGCTTTCAAACTCGCGATCACTCTTTCCAGTGCACCGTAGTCCAGAACTGTGGATCGAAGAGTTTCGGATCGAGCTTCACATCGGCACGCATGTCGGAATACTTTTCGGTTGTCACGACCTTGCCGTCCACCATGAAGATCACTTCAGGCGCGATCCAGCCACCGCCCAGTTTCTGATACTTGTTGAATTGGGTTTCCTGTGTTTGCGCCCCATCCTTACCCGCGGGACGAAGCATTCGCACAAAGTAAAGATTGTCCCGATCGATCCAGAATTGCGGCGAATGCAAGTCTCCGGCTTTTGCGCCAATGACATAAACCGGGCGTCCCTGCCAGGTGTCTTCACGGAATTGCGTGAGATCAAACTTCAGTGCCTCGAGTTTCGCGGTCACTTCGGCGGCGGGCATGCGATAGATGTCGAATCCCAGAATGAGCAGCGGATGTTCGAAGGGTCGCGTACTTTCGATCTTGCCGTCCTTGAAAATGAAAATCTTGCTGCCGGTAAACAGGATGCCGTTGCCGTTCGTGACGGGCGTGAAGTCGATGCGCAAACTGCCGGGAATCGACATCGCTTCGTACCACGTTTCGACCTTCGAGGTTCCGTCGGGTTGAATGTTGGTTGTTTCCTGAACGAAGGTGGCAGTCTTGTACCACGACTTTCCATACTTCTGCTGCATCGCAGCTATCAGCTCATTCGTATTCGAGATTTTTGCGTACGAAGTGATCGGCGCCAGCAAACAGATCGCGAGTATCAAAAAGGAATATTTCATAGTAGAAAGGATCAACAGGAGTAACAAGATTGTCAAATACTCCATCTTGTCCATTCTGTAAGTCCTGTCAAAGACTACTCGCTGCGCAACGTCTGCATCGGATCGATCTTTGTTGCTCTGAGGGCGGGGATGACGGAGGCGATGAGGGCGATGGTGATGACGAGCGCGGCCATGAGGAGATAGACCAACGGATCGGTGGCGCTTACCGCGAAGAGGAGGGATTGCGTTAATTGATTTAAGGCCAGCGAGGCAGCGAAGCCGATCAAGAGACCGATGCCGGCCAGGATGGCGCCTTCTCCCACGATCAACTTCATGACGTTGTTCTTCTGCGCACCCAACGCTACCCGGATACCGATCTCTCGCTTCCGCTGCACGACCGCGAAGTTCATGATCGCGTAAATTCCCGCGGCCGCTAATAACGCAGCGACGAACCCAAACGCTGAAAAGAGCCACAGATTAAACCGGCGCGGCGCGACGGCGTCAGCGACGAACTGATCGAACGGCCTGACGTTGAATACAACGCCGCGCGAATCGAGCGCTTGTAGTTTTTGTTGGACGGGAACAACCAACGAGGAAGGATCCACGTTTGTCTTGACGACGAAATTCATGATCGGGAACGTCGCCGATTGCTGGTAAGAAACGTAAAGCGCGGGTTCGGCATCGAGCTCGAGGCTCCGATGTTTGATACTCGCGACTACACCGACGATCTCGCCGGTAACAAGCCGGTTGTCGCTGGTGAGTCGAACGCCAACTGGTTCTCTTCCGGCGAGGTACGTTCGAGCGAACGCTTCATTTATTACGAACGACTGTGGCGTGTCGTGCCGATCGCGGTCGTCGAAAAAACGTCCTTTCTTCAATTCCACTCCAGCCGTCGCAAAGAAAGAAGGCGACACCACTCGATAATCAGTAACTCTTTCCTCGGCCTTCGTGGCTTTGCCGCCGTCAACGATCGAAAACGGCAGCTTCATGGTACGGCCACCCAGAGGCAGGTGCGATATCGCTCCAACCGAAGTGACGCCAGGCAACGCACTCAAGTCCTTCAGCGCGTCGCGGAAAAGTTGTGCCCGTTGCGGACTGCCGTTCGGATAATCAGCAAAACTCAACGACAGTCCGGCTGTCAAAAGATGCTCACTCTTGATCCCGGCATCCACGGCTTGTAATCGCCAGAAGCTCTTTACGACGAGACCCGCGCCAGTTAAGAGGACGAGCGCCAGTGCAATTTGCGCGACCACGAGAGTTTGCCGAACTCTGTTTGAACGTCGCGGAGTGGAGCCGAGGGTATGAGCATTCTTGAGTGCATCGTTGAGTTGCAGTTGTGAGGCTTGAAACGCGGGAAACAGACCAAACAGGATCGTGCTCAGACACGAGATCGCCAATGCGAAACAGAAAGCCGGCAGGCTCAGTGCGGATTCGGTCAGGCGAGGTATTGAATCCGGTCCCAGAGTGCGCACCACAGACAAACACGCGGCGGCAACAAACACGCCGAGAATCCCGCCCAAAGCGGAGAGCAGCAGATTCTCGATCAGGAATTGCCGCACGATCCGCGCGCGCCCCGCGCCCAATGCGAGACGCAACGCCAGCTCTTTACGCCTGCTGTGAACGCGCCCGAGTTGCAGGTTCGCGACGTTTGCACACGCGATAACCAACACGATCGCAACTGCGCCAAACAACAGCAGCAGTGCCGCGCTCGAGTTACCGAACATATAGTCGCGCAACGACTCAACCTGAACCGACCAACCTTCATTGGTGTTGGGATAGAGTTCCGCTTGCCGCTGCGTCAGCGTGTTTATTTCAGCTTGAGCTTGTTCGATACTGGCGCCGCGCTTGAGCCGTCCGATAGTGCGCCAGTTGTGTGAGCCACCACGATCGGCGGAGTTTTCGCGTGTGATCTCAGCGGGCGTGAAGAGATCGACGCGCGGCGGGAAATTGGTTTCGGCAGGAAGAACACCGACGATGACATAAGTATTGCCGGTACTTAGCGGTTGCAGGCCGAAAGTGATCTTCTTCCCGACGACATTCTGGTCGCCGCCGAATTGCCGGCGCCATAGTGCGTCACTGATGATGACGCTGTTTTCGGGTTCATCAATTGGCGCGAAGTCTCTTCCGAGTTGCGGATGCACGCCGAGCGTGCGAAAGAAATTCGGTGTGACGTAAATACTTTCGGCGCGCTCGTTGTATTTCCCTCCGTAAAGATTGGTGGGAACGGTTCCCCACGCCGCGATGTTTTCAAAGCTCTGACTCTGCTCTCGAAAATCCTGGATGTCGGCAGGGTTAAGAAAGGCTCCCTTGACGCCGAGTGTCTGATTGCGATTGGACAACCAGACGACGCGCTCTGATTCGGCGTATGGCAGCGGCCGGATCAGCACCGTAAGGACTACACTAAAGATCGCAGTGTTGGCGCCGATGCCGAGCGCCAGCATGAGCGTTGTGATGAAGACGAAGCTTCGACTTCGCGAGAGTGTTCGCCACGCGTAGCCAAGGTCCTGCAAAAGGCCGGCGAGAGTTGACGTCATGATGGACTTCCTTTGTACCATCGTGACCCGAGAGGAGGGAAGCCGCGCCCAAGCGGATTGCATCTCCGCCAGTTTCGCGGCATCCTCCTTCGCCGGTTCAAATGGGTGAAATCATCTGGCCGGCTTTACAGTTGGTGTATCCGTACACTTAGGCCGGCCTGGCATCACGCGGACCTCAATAGACCCCGGGCCAGTCGGCCGGTAAGTGATCCAGGCGGTTTCACCGTATTTCTTGACTGCGTCCGCTGAAGCTGATTCTCTAAACCAGTCGTCGAGTTTGGCGTTAAGGTCGTTGTACGAAGAGTAAAGTAACGAGCTGCCAGGTTTTATCTGCTTCGCCTCCATCTGTTTGATGAATTGCTGTCTGGGTATTTCGGGCATTCCTACCGGCACAATACCAGACAGCAGAAAAGCCTCGCGACCCACCTGCGATTCACAATGAAGAGCTAACTTTCTTGTGTCTTTGCCTTGTTCGGTCCATTCGACTTTGATATCCGCGAACAAGCCGGAACTGCGCAGTTCGTTCACCACACAGCTCACGTCTGCTTCCGTGACTTCCTTGTCCGGGGGAAGTAGACCATTCGCCAGATCCAGGGCGTAAGCGGCATCGTACGTGGCAAACACAGTTATATGCTCCACATGGAACCGCTGCGGTTCGTGCCGCGCGATTTCATGCGGGGGCAGCAGAATCAGAAATAACACTAGTGCAAGCATATTTTTCACGCTCCAGGTTGATTATAGAGTTTCAGGGATTCTTGCGAACGCTAATTACAGGCACGGGCTTGATGTCCCTCGAATTGATGCTGCTCTTCTTGTGAACGTCGCCACTGTTTGGGTTGGTGACGACGACAGCATAATTGATCACCCAAGTCCCGCCACTCGCACGCGTAGCATCCTCCCGGACCTTAAAGCGCTCGGTCTTTGTCACCCGGACGCTCTCGTTTTTCTTGTCGACTTTAACTATCGGAGTTCCCACCCTCTCAAGCAGATTTGCGCTCTCGAAAGTCCCTGCCACTGTTCCGTTTGCTGTAGTGACGGGCTCGATCTTTCCCGCATCTCCGAGGTCAACGCTATCGTCAAGCGGCACCGATGTGACGTAGATGTAAATGATCTCGAATTGTCCTCCTAATGGAACGCGCTTGTCTCCGTAATGATCCACTTTGTCGACGAGGTTCACGTAAGATCTTTCAACCCCCGCATTTGTGTTGGTTACGATGGTATCCCCGTCCTTTATGTCCCGCTCACTGTTCTTAGAACCGCGGCGGAGTTTCGGCACCGGCGGTGGAGGACCAATTTCCTGTTCGATGCGGGCGCCCACGCCACTGGCCCCGCCGGAAGCGCCAGACTGGCCCTGGTTCGGGGCCGTTTGCTGCCTGAACATTCTTAATAGGATGCCCTCCAGAACGCTGGCAACGGCCGGGTTGCTCGTTTGATAAACTCCGATGTCCGCGAGCGCCAGTCCTGCTGGATCGACGTGGTTCAGAGGATCGTTATTCACGTAGCTATAGCGATTAAAGGTCTGCGGATCGGTCAACGTCATGCTCGCGATATAAGGATCGGGCGTGGTCCATCTGGCGCTCAAAGAATCGTACTTGCGCCAAAGTGTATGCGAGAGGCCGGTGGCTTCGTCATTCTCCATGGCCGCATACTTCTGTCGCGCGGCTTCGGTTCCGCCATAGCCCTGGCCGGCCGTACGCATGCCGACATTGTTCAATAGATCGTCACCGAAAGGCAGATAATCGTGCCGCGCGATCACCGCCCCGGACGTGCCGGTTATTGTTCTGGGACCCTGGTGATCGTTGAGGACGAATTGCGTACCACCCTGCGCTGTAGTCAAGCTGTATTCCGCGAGCAATTTCCCCATCGCGTCATAGACCTGGACATTTGTTAATGAACCGGCGATCTGCGTCGCGACTCGTTGGCCATTGGCGTCGAAAATGCTGTCGACCGCGCCAGTATCATCCAGATTCCTGCTCTGTTTCTGGCGATTGTTCGCGTCGTATTGAAACTTCCGGTTGCGGAACTTTGAATCATTCGTGACGTTGCCGGCGGCGTCGTAGGTTGCGCCCGCGCTGAATCTATTGGTGGCCTGATTCACGTCTGCGGTTTCGACCCAGATCTGCGTAAACGGATTACCGCCGTTCTGCGCCTGCTTCAGATAACGATTGCCAAAGACGTCGTAGTCGTAATTGACCAGATAACTCTGCACGCTGTTGTCGCCGCGGAACTCGCGGGCTGAACCGAGCCGGCCAACAGTGTCGTAAGTAAATCGCTGCTGCCACTGTTTCTGGGTGTTGATGAAACCTTCGATCTGCGCGATCTGTCCGTTGTTCTTTGTTTCATCGAGCGTGTTGTTCGACGGATTGTAAACACCGTACTTGTAGTCGAAGTGCTGGATCTGCGAACCACTCCGCGTCAGATCAAGACTCTGAAGCTGCAAGCGCGAGTTGTAGACGTAGCTTTCGACTGCGTTGTTGCCGAGCGTTAAGGATTTCAGCAAGCCAGTGGGAGAAGAGTAATCGTAATTGCTCGCGTAAACCGTGGCGCCACTGGAAACCTGTGACAAGCGAGCACCGTCGTCAAAGGTATAACTGACGACGCGGCCGGATGGATACGTTTGGCTCGTTAATATACCGCCGAGGTTATATCCATAGGCCATGTCGTAAGTCTGCGAGCCAACGGTCTGCTGGTTATTCACGACACGCCCCATCCGATCGAAGTTGGTCAGTTGGCCGGTTGCCGGGATCGAGCCGGCCGCCGCGGTCAGGGCTTCTGTCACGTGGCCTTTGTTGAAATACGTGGCGCCGCGATATTGATCGTATTTATTCGTAACGGTCGGCGTCCCGTCAGAATAGTTTATTTGATAGATGCGATTGAGATTGTCATAACGGAATGCGGTCTCGACGTTACGCGCGTCGTACGCCCTGGTGAGCAGACCTGAATACGTTACGCTCGCAATGGTTTCGTCGTAGAGCAACTTGCGCGACCAGCTACTGTTTCCGGTCACCGGATCAGAGAGCGAAAATGTACCGGCCTGTTCAACCTGCAATTCATGCGTGAGACGCCCGAGTGCGTCATATTTGAAGTACCGGTGTTGAACCGGGCTGGAACCCTGACTTATGTGAACCATATTGCCTTGCGTGTCATACTCGTAGGAGGTCGCTTGAGTGGGAGCGTCAACCGTACCGAGACTACCGCTCACATTTGGTTCATCCACGCGCACCACCTGGCCCAGCGCATCGGTCTTCTGGCGCTTCTGCTTACCGGCCTGGTCCGTTACGGTCATGTAAGCACCCTGATAGCTCGTTTGCACCACCGAAGAATCCGGATACGTGACACTAATTACACGGCCAAGCGGATCGTAGGCCGACACAGACCAATAACTGGTATGAGCAAGATCGGCTACGCCATCAAGCGTCGTGGTTCGATAGGGATTCGAGACCTTCCAGATACGGCCCATCTGATCGTAAATATTGTCAGTGGCGATGTAATTAGTTCCGCCCTCACCGGCAAACTGCCGGCTGAGACGTCCGATCGGATCGAAGTACTGGTAAGACTTTACCACCCGGCTCGCGTCTTGTTGGACTTCGGTTAACGTAAAGACGTTACCGACGGTGTCGCCAAAGCTGTATTTGGTCCAACCGCCATCAGGCCGCGTTACTTTGCGCAGACGATTGAGGGGATCGTTATTATTTTGGTCGTCTTTATAACTGTAGCTTGTGACTTGGCCATTGATATCGGTCGCCGTCAGTACCAGGCCAGTGGTGTAGTCAAAGGTACTGCCCGATATGAAAGCAGCATTCGAGCCGAAAACGCCTGAGGGATCGGGAGCGGCAGTGGTCGTCTGCGTCAAGAAAGCGTGTTTGTATGTCGACGAATACTCCATCTCGGACATGACTTGCCGCTCGTTCCAGGCCTTGCGTAGATTGCCAGCCTGATCGAATTGGGCATGAGTGTCGAGGTAAACGTTCGTACCGACGTCGACATGTCGTCGGATCGTAGTCGTGTTACCGCGAGCGCTGGTACCGGGATCGATGTAATCGGAACCGGTAAGATCGCCGTAGGTTAAGACTGGATAAGCGACCTCGTCGTAAAAGGATTGGGTTTGCGCGACGGTCTGGAGAGTTCCAAGGATGATTCCCTTGATAATGACCGTAGTTGGTAAGCCAAGGATATTCCGGTTGCGGTAGGTAGCGTTGTCCAGGAAGGTGTTCTCCACCCTGGTTGCCGTGGTTCCCGCCTGAATTGAGGTAATCACGCCTGATTGGGCCGTGGTCGGATCCACGGACGCAAAGTGAGTTTCGGTGATGGAGTTTTGGTCTAGTCCGGTTGAGAATTGATACCCGTTGTCGATGTAGCCGAAGGTGGTCGTCTTGGCTAAAGCGTTACCGCCGGTATCGAGAATAATGTTGACTGCCTTTTCCATCCGGGAGTTGCGATAGGCTGTGTACGATCCGGGGTTGTTGACGCCGTTGGGTGTCGGCTTGGCGGTCATCGAGGTGGTTACCCCGTAACTATAAAGATTGCGCCGTAGCATGGCGCCACCTTGTGCGGCGGGAGCGTAGATCCGTTCTTCACTAACCGCCCCCTGACGAGCGTCCTTATAGCCAAAGTTTTCGCTGAAGCTGGTACCAATAAAGAGATCGATCTCGGTGCGGGTTCCGTCGGGCGCGGTTACGGTCATGGGATTAAGACCCTGCGAATAGGTCCACTGCGCCTCATCCGTGCCGGTTCCGCTGGCACTGATCCAGCGCGAGATCATTCCGCGGCTACCTTGCGTGTAAGGATCTGTTAACACGCCGATCGAGGGAACTGCCGCATACTGGTACCGCTGGTATCCTCCGGTCGGATAAATCACCTTATCCAGCTCGCCGTAGATGTTGTAAGAGAACTTATAACTCTGACCGTTTGGCATGACGATTTCGGCAAGTACGGTCGGATTGAAGGTGGCGAATGCTGATTGCCCGCGGCCAACGACGTAGGTGTAACTCTGTGTTGTTTCTTCAGGGTCGGCGTAAGCGGAATTGAACAACCTGCCATTCGAGTTTGCCTGGGGGAAGTTGGCGCCACCGGGACCCGTGGGAGCCGAATTGGGATCGGGCAGATAGTAATCCGCCGCCACTCTCAAATTGGGAGAACCCGGTGTAAGAGTGTTCGAAAGCGATTGAAACTTCAGTACGTAATCAATAGTGGTGTTGTTAAAGGCAGGCACTGAATAGGTGTAGTTGCCTGGACCAGGGTTGGCCGGCCACGGCATGCCGATGACGCGTCCCATCGTGTCGGTCCATTGCCGTGAGCTGACGTCGTAGTTCAGTGTGTTGCCGTTGCGATCGATGCGTTGCACTGCGGTTGTGCCCAGGATGTAGCGGGTTCCATCGGGCAGGTAGAGTATTCCGGTATTCTGGCCGGTGCTGTCGTAGCGCATCCGCGAACCGTCGACGGAGTAGAACGTTCCGGTCATACTGATCGAGCCCGTGTCCTGGTAAACCGCGTCCTGTTTGCGCATTTCATACGACGAACCATCCGGCATGTGCATGTAGAGTTGGGCCACGCGATAGGTGAATGGAGACACGGTGCCTTTGGGATAGGCTTTGCCCGTGTACCAATAGATATCGTTGAGCCTGGGCCATTCCACCTTCGGCACATCCAGGCTCGTGGTCCAACCAGCGGTCGAATGTTCCGCGTAGATCGCTTCGGTGACGCTGCGCCACACGCTCGAACCCATCGGAATGGTGTTGATGAAACCGATGCGCCACAAATTCTGTGTCGAGTAAGTCAATCTCACCGGCACGCTGCCGCCGCGTCCCGGGTACTCAGCCAACGGGACCTGTAGTGTTACCGTGCGGGTTTCAGCGCCGTTCTGAGTGAACTCAGCAACTTGTCCGTGGACTCGAAGGCCCACACTCAAGAAACAGAGAACCACCACGCAAATGCCGCCACTCTTGAAGATGGTTGGTAAGGTCCTGTATGCAGAAAGTCTTTTCATGGCTTTACTCCGGGTCAGTAATGGCTTTGGTGACAGTGAAACTGGGCTGCTATCGGAATCACTTCACGCGCTGGCGCAGTTCGTCGAAATGCACTTTCTTGATCGCTATTCCAGCGAGCGCTGCATCGGTGTACGAACTCGTTGATAGACCAAGCGCGCTCAAGGCCTGATCGAGGTTCGTGCGCAGTTCCTGAATGTGCACCGCTTTGACGTCCAGGTTCGTGAGCGAACTGTCGGTCCACGTTGCGGCGCTTAGATTCGCTGCCGCGCGTACGGCATTCACTGCCTGCCGCAGTTCGGTCACGTGTACTGCCTTCACCACTGTTGAACCCACCGTTAGCGGGTTGTCCGTGAACGTGATCGCCGTCGCGACGTCGATACTGCCGGGCGCCGAGAGATTCCCGATCGCATCCGCCGAACGCACGCGATAGAGATAAGCGTTGACACTCGTTACCGTGTTGTCCGTGTAAGTGGTGGTAGCGACGTTTGAGTTGAGCACCGTGAACGTGCCACCCAGATTCGGTGCGCGCTCCACCTGGTAGTGATGCGCACCGGGCGCCGCCGTCCACGTCAGATCAACGCGCGCACTCGAGAACGTATCGGCTACGAGGTTGGTCGGCGCGGCCATCGGGTTCGGTTCTTCCGTGGCCAGCAGCCTGCCACCCGCGTAGATGTATTCCTTCGAGGGACTACCCGGCGACGGCAACGGTGGCGGCGGGAAGAACAGCGAGCCGACGCGCGTGCGACTGAGTTGCCAGGGACCAGCAACCGTGCCCATTGCCAACAGCACGATCACGCAGATGCTGCCAATGGCCACATAGCGGCGGTTTACTCTCACGCTCGGCCGCTGAGGCGGCGAGCCTTTCCTTTTTTTGCTCATCGCAATACCTCTTTTTGTGGCTACTATTGCAGACTCAACAGCACGAGGATCTCGCCCGTTCCTTGCGCCAACGGCTCCAGCGCTTTGCCGATCAGCGTGCCCGGCCGATGAATGCGCACGCCGCCGATCTCTACGGGCATCGACTTCATCGCCACGCCTTCTTTGTCGCTCGTCACCAGCAGGTCGCCGATGTTGATGGGACCATTCGTGGCGTCGACCTTGATTTTCACGCGGCCCGTTGTTGCTACGAGCACGCGGCCTTCACCGGCTTCGCCGAGGGCCACACCCGGTTTGAGTGAAATGACACCGGCGACGCGGCTGTCGTAAGACTGTGTGGAAGCGATCACGTGGTTTGACTTGGCTGAATCGAGGACGACGACTGTGCCCGCCGGAAGTTCTTGTGTGGAGTCAACCCACTCCGCAAGGTCCTGATATTTCGCGTTGATGTTGCCGTCGACGGTGATACTGCCGGCCACGTGCAGCTTGTTTGCGGGACTGGTGGTGCCGATACCCACGTTGCCGTTAGCGCGCACGATCATCTGAATGCCGCTGCCGCTCTCGAAGGTGGAAATCGTATCGCTGGATAATGAGCTGGAGGATTTCGCGCGAAAACCGTTGGCGCCGCCGTTAACGTCGAGCGAGTAGATGGGCGAGGCGGTGCCGACGCCGACGTTGCCCGCGCTGTAGCTAATGGTTGAGCCGCTGGTGGCCCATTGTGAACTACCGCCGACCTGGTTCCACGCGGTCTTGCAATCACCGGCAATGCACAGTCCGCCGGATGCGTTGAGCGAACCGCCCTGCACGTCGAACTTGTAGCCGGGATTGACTGTGCCTACACCGACGTTGCCGCCGTTCGGGTTGAGCGCGAGGGAATAATTCGTGGCGTAGTTCGTTTGATTTCGGCTCTGCAACCACGTGTACACGTTGGTTGTAGCGTCGACACCAAAATCGAGGACGAGGTTGGTAGTCGGGAGCGCTCCTACGCGAAACAAACTATTCGATCCGGTGCCCGAAGTCGCTGGGGCAAACATGCCGCCGTTGACATGGAGCTTTCCCGTGGGGGTGGTGGTATTGATGCCGAGATTTCCGGCCAGATCGAGAAACATGCGATCGTTGACGCCGTTGGAACCAAACGAGGTTCTGACGTTGGTGGCACTCGTTAAGCGGGTTGTGGTGGAGCCGCCGTCGTAGGACCACTGCGAACGCCAGTCACCTGGGCCAGTTACCACCAGTCGAAAGCCGGTTGTATTCGCACTTTCGATCACCTGCTGAGAATAGATGCCGCCCGTAACGTGTAGTTTAGCGGCGGGAGCGGTCGTGCCGATGCCGACGTTGCCGCTGTTTGTACTGTTGATATCGTTGCCGTTTGTGGCCCATTGCGCGGTGGCTTGCACGAAGCAACCGAGGGCAAGGACCAGCGCGATGGCTACTAAATGGCACAGTGGTGAAACCCTGGGATTGGACGTGTGGGTATGGCTCATATTATTCCTCTCTTCTTAAAGGACTACTCGGGTTTGGAGGTTTTAACTTAACGCAAAACTGTAGTGCGAAGACTCAGACCACCGGTAAGAAATTGCGGCGGTGAGCTAGTTGGGGAGTTCGGGTTGTCCCGATGCGCGGTGTAGATTACACCTTCCGAAATTTTTTGCAAGAGGAATTATTCGCAAGTTGGACCATGTGGATCTACTGCAAGCGACGATTGCCAATAGACGGATTTATTCTGCGGATCGAAAGGCACGCGCGAGGTTTTAGTTGTAAGGCGAATATGAATTCGAGTAGAAATTCAATTTATTGTTTATGAGAGTTCCAGCGCTGATGCGTTCAGTCATTAAAATTCTTTCTGTCATCGTACTGTTGACGTTGGCGTCAGTTGTCAGCGCTCAAACGCCGCTGACGTGTGGGATTGTCGGCGTCGAAGGACCATCGAAGGTGGCTCAGGGCGAACCGTTGGTGTTCAAGGCCAGGACCAATGGCGTCAGTCACACGACTAAGACGGAATTGAAGTGGAAGCTGTCAGCAGGCACGATTACCGCGGGGCAGGGCACAGATGAAATAAGTGTTGATACTGCTGGACTCGACGGTAATGACGTGATCGCGACAGTGGAATTGTTTGGGGCGCCGCTCGGCTGCAACGGATCTGCCTCGAAAACAACGCAGATTGAAGCACCTGCGATCCTTTGTTATCTGCCGAGTAAATTTGATGAATACGGCGACCTCAAGTTTAAAGACGAAAAGGCGCGGCTCGACAACTTCGCAATCCAACTCTCCAGCGCTCCGCTCTTGGTCGGATACATCATCATGACTGCCGGTCAGGAAACATACGAAAACGAAACCACCGAGCGCCTCGATCGAATCAGGTCTTATCTGGTGAATGTACGGAAGGTTGATGGAATTCGACTTGTTACCGTTGATTGCGGCTTCACTTCAGATCCGACTATCTCATTCTATATCGCTTCGCCCGGAGCCGATCCGCCATGCAATACTTTCTCGGCAATACCTCTCTCCGAAGTAAAATTCACCAAGCCCCGTCCTAAAGCTTCGAAGAAAAAGCGTTAGATTTTATAGTCGCAGCTTTAACGAGATCCGAAGGGCCACGTAGATCCGGGACCGAATGGCTTTGCTTCTTTTTCACACCGGGCTTCAGCCCGGTGGAGAAACACTCACGTTGCCAAGAAACCGTTTTAACGGTTTCTCAGCGAACACTGCAAAACCGTTGAAACGGTTTTCTGCTGCAGCGTTTCGGTGTGGCACCGGGCTAAAGCCCGGTGTGAATGAGAAGGACTTGAAGCAAAGCTGTTCCGAACGCGAGATCTATATTGCTTTGTTAGGACGTGGGGCTCGCTTGGACGATAGCATTGCAGAGATTATTGAGCGCAGAAGAGTATTGACTACTTCTGATGAATTGAAGACTGCTGCGACATCCGGTTCCAGTACAATAGCGACCGTTCCTTCTGACATCTTCGCTCTGAATCGATTCGGTGACGACTTGCTGTAGTCGAATCGATACTCCTTCTGTAATTCTTCTCGAACCCCGAGTTTCTTCTTACGAGCTAATGTTCTATTCATAGTCTTTACGCCGTCTGGTCCATTCCGAGTTGCCAGAACAGGAATGAGAGCTCCAGGGAGACGTCCTCGATGATCTTGCTCAAGGGACGGCCGCCGGCGTGGCCGGCTTTTGTGTCGTAGAGCAATAAGATGGGCTTGTCGGAAGTGCTCGCTGCTTGCAAACGCGCGGTCATCTTTCGCGCTTGAAGTGGTGGGACGCGCGTGTCCTGATCGCCCGTAGTGAAGAGAACCGCGGGATACTTTTCCTGAAGCTTAACTTTCTGATAAGGCGAGTAGGCGTAGAGGTACTTGAACTGCGCGGGGTCAGACGCATTCCCGTACTCGAGCAGTGCTGGTGGATTGTTATTCTTGAATCGGTAATACCCGATCATGTCGAGGTCGGGAAACTGACAGAGCACCGCTTGAAATAGTTCGGGTCTCTGCGTCAAAGCCGCACCGACAAGCAAACCACCATTGCTGCCGCCTTGAATAGCCAACCGCGATGGATTCGTATATTTGTTTTTGATGAGCCACTCAGCAGCGCCGATGAAATCATCGAAGACGTTCTGTTTCTTATCGAGCATGCCGGCTTTGTGCCACGCCTCGCCAAACTCTCCGCCGCCGCGAATGTTCGCGAGTGCATACACGCCGCCTTGCTCGACCCAAATGGCGGCTGCTGAACTGAATCTGGGCGTCTGATTAACATTAAACCCGCCGTAACCATATAAAAGCACCGGGAGTTTTCCGTTAGGTTGCAGTCCTTTTTTGTGCACGAGAAACATCGGCACCTTTGTTCCGTCCTTCGATGGATACCAGACTTGTCGCACTTCAAAATCGTCGGATTTGAACGGAACTCTCGGCCGTTCCCAAAGCTCGGTCTTTCCGGTTTGAGCGTCGTAGCGATAGATCGTCTGCGGTGTCACAAACGAACGGAAACTGAAAAACGCTTCGTTACTATCCCAACGTCCCGCTAGACCACTCGCCGTGCCGAGACCCGGAAGCGAGACTTCGCCCAGGGACTTTCCTTCCAGGTTGAAGATCTTTATCTGTGTCGTAACGTTATGCAGGTAACTGACAAACAACTTCCCACCAACGAGTGAGAAACCCGCGATCGCGTCGGGACCTGCCGGAATGATCTCGCGCCACTTCTCGCGCGCCGGATCATTCAGATCGACTACCACGATGCGCTTATTCGGTGCTTGCCAGTCCGTTTGCATTACTAACCGATCGCCTGCAAACCACGCGTCGAAGTGCGCAGGGATGTCGTTAACGATCGTTTGCACAGGACCACCAGACAGGTTTTGCGCGTAGAGTTCATTACTGGCCCAACCATGCTGAACTCCGAACAGCAGGTATTTGCCGTCCTCGGAGACAGATCCGTTGATCCACTTGTCTGGTCCATAACCTTTGCCAAAAACTTCGACATCCTTCGATTGGTCGGTGCCGATCGCGTGATAGAAGACGCGTATTCCGGTGTCTCTTCGCTGGAGGTTGTAGTAGAAGCCGCTGCCGTCTTTCTTCAGCGAGACGCCGCGATAAAGCGCGTTCGGAAGTTGATCGACGTCTTTGCGTGTGTCGACGTCCATCACGCGCAGTTCGGTCTCGTCCTGACCTCCGCGGCGAACGCTGTAGGCGATCAACTTGCCTCCACTCGATGCGTCGAGCAGACCGATGTCCGTGGTGTGATCGGAACTGAGCGTGTGCGGATCGATGAGGACTTCGTCCTTGCCGTTTAATCCTTGTCGCACGTACAGAATCGAAAGGTCATCCGCGGCTCGCTTCTTGAAAAGAAAATAGCGTCCATCCTGTTCGAAAGGCGTGCTCACAGTGTCGATGCGCAGCAATTCCGACAAGCGCTTTTGTATCAGCGGCCGCGAGGGAAGCGCGTCGAGCAGCGAGTGAGTGTATTTGTTCTGCGCATCGATCCATGCTCGTGTTTCAGGACTGTCCTGTTCTTCAAGCCAACGATACGGGTCTACTATCTCGACGCCGTGCATAACTTCACGAACGTTGTCGACTCTTGAAGACGGTGGTTTAGGTATTTGCGCTTGTACGGTTGAGATCACGAGGATGGCAAATAACAACAACACCCCGCCACGCATGTTCTTGTGAAGTGACACGACCTGAACCTCCTTCAGAACGGAAACAAAATTCCTTTGTCTTTGAGTTTCTCAAAGCGGCTGGCGACAAAACGATAAAGTTGCGCCGGCCGTTGACCGCCGCGCCGGTATTCGGGCAGCGGCTTCAAGATTTTAAGTACCGACATCTTGCGCCGGAAGTTTCTTTTGTCGAGCTCTTTCCCCAGGATTGCCGCATAGACTTCCTGAAGTTCAGTAAGCGTAAACTTCTCGGGAAGCAACTGGAATCCCACCGTGGTGTACTCGAGTTTATTGCGCAATCGTTCCAGAGCGTAGTTGAGAATCGCCGCATGGTCGAAGGCGAGCGGCGGAAGATGATCCATGGGAAACCACGCCGCCTCGGCAGCATCACTGCCGGCCTTCAGTTTTCGATCCGCTGAAATGAGGGCGAAGTATGCGACCGTCACCACTCGACCGCGTGGATCGCGATCGGGCTTACCAAACGAATAGAGCTGTTCGAGGTAAACATCCGAAACACCAGTCTCTTCGCTCAATTCACGCGCGGCAGCTTGTTCCAGGTTCTCATCTTCGAGAACGAAGCCGCCGGGAATCGCGAACTGCCCGATGAACGGATCGATCCGCCGCTTCACGAGCAGCACTTTAAGAACACCTTGTTGAATCGTGAAAATTACAACGTCGACTGTGACCTGCATAATGATCTTATGAGACTACCAGACGCGCTCTTTGCTCGGCCGCTCTCACTGTGGCGATGGCGCCGGAGTTGAACTCAAGAAAATCGGCTTCCATCCCGTCACTGAAAGCCGCTCCTCCCGAAGGCATCAGGGATTCCAACACGAGTTCCTGTCCAGCCTCAAGCATTCCGGCCACGAGGTTCGCTTGCGAGTGACGGCTCACGAATGGTTCGCGCACTACATAGACCAAGCGACGATCTTCCCACGGCAGTCGAATCGGCTTGCCGGCAGTGCCGCCACAAAAACCAGCAACACCAGAAGCCATGTTGAATACCGACGACAACCATCCTGTCGATCCGGCGCCAGTCGAAACAAGAACACCGCTGGAGGATTGAACCTCGGACCTTGAACCGCAGTTGATCCGATAGAGTGCCGACACGTGACTCCGCGCGCCAATGAAGAGATCGTTAAAGGCGAGCAGACGTTGACCGTCGTGCAACTTTATCTCAGCCAGCGTGACTTCGTGGATTCGTGCTTTCGCTTCAATGACCTTAGTGACTGCCGAGCGCGCTTGATCCGGAAGAAAAGGCAAGAGTATGCCATCGAATCGTTTCGGCTCCGGGTTCACCGCAACGATCGGCTGCGCGCCAACATACTTCGCAGTGTTTGCGACGAGTCCGTCCTGTCCGAGAGTTACGATCAGATCCTCCGTCTGAAACTGAAAGGTCGGGACGAGTGTCCGGTCAACCAACTGCTGCGGCATTTGGAAATCAAGGGAACGGCGGAGCACTTCCAACGATGACCGGTATGAATCATCTTCGCGTTCGTAATCATTGAAGTCGCCACCAGCGTGCTCGATGTAAAACTTCGCCTGCGATCGCGTGTTGAAGCGCTCCACCAGTTCCTGTAGCCGAGTCTTGCGCGTTACGATGATGAGTTTCTTGTACATGTTAATTCTTGGCTGAACTGACCAACGATCTCAGCAAGTCTGGAGACACATTGAGCTCTCCGATCTTCTGCGCGTTTTCGGCCATCTCCTGGAACGCGAGCGCCACCATCGCCTTCGGGTCCGCGTTCTTTCCACCGAGCATCATCAAGGTCTTCCACGGTAGATCGCGCACGGGCTTGAGAGTTTGCGTCAGCGTGTAAGCGCGGCTGTCTGCATCCTTGCGCTCGTTGGCTACTCGCCGATCGATCAGTTGAGCTCGTTGCTCTTCAACCGCTATCTCGGCAGACATTTGCGTCTCACGAATCTGACGTTTCTTCTCCTCGACGGCGATCTCGGTGTTTAGCTCGCTTTCCTTGATCCGTCTTTCCTGTTCGACAGCCGCGTTGCGGCGAGCATAAATCGCTTCGTCCGCGCGACGCTGAAGTTCTTCGCGAGCTTCGGCCTCCAGCGCGCGGCCGGTCTCGGGCGTCGGCCGGACACCGAGAATCGACAAACTCAGAATCTCAACTCCCAAAGCCTGGACCGCTTCGGACTTTCTTAATCCAGCCAACGCTTCTACGACAATCGAGTCAGAACTCACCAACGCTTCTTTGAGAACCAGCCGCTGTGTGATGGCCCGCGTCAGTGTTTGCAAAGTATGGATCAGCCGTTCCGGTAACTTGAGCGGGTCGTCGGAATAATAGGCGTGACTCCTGTCGACGCTGAAGTCGAGCACGGACGCGAGGCGCGTGGGTTCGGCGACTCGGTACGTCAGTTGGCCCTGGATGGTGACGGACTGGAAGTCGGCCGTTGACTCCTGAAAAACGAACGGCACATCAGCGCTGGCGATCGGGATCATCACGATCGTGGATGTCGGCGCGTAGTAAATAAACGAGAGACCGGCGCCCTGTCGTTTGATCTGTCCATTCTTGAACTGAAGCACGTAGGTGGTTGGTGGGACCTTCATGAAGCTAAGCATTGTCTTGAACCTCCATTAGTGTCTTACGCACACTAATCTTAGTGTCGAGACCACACTATGTCAAGAGGATTTTAGATTTACAACTGAAGAGCCTTCTTGTATCTTTTTGCACGTCTTTTGACCCGGAGTCCCAAGCCGGCCCTTGCCTGGCACTGAAAAATACCCGCTATGTTCCCCCGCAAGCCTCCAATTTCGATCCTTTTAGCGCTTTGCTTCAGCATCGCTTTCACTTCAATTACTCCCGTCGCGCTCGCCCAAAAGAAGACTGCGCCCGTCGAAGCCACGCCTCCGCCGGTCAGGGAAGAGTTCAAGTTTGGCGAAGTCGATCTTGAGGTACTCGAACAGGCGGATCTGCTCGACACCCGATTCGAGCGCGATGGCCTCGTGTTTCGCGACGAATCAGTGAACGCGTATTTGAAACGCGTCGGGCAATCGCTCGTTCCGCATGACCTCGAGCTCGAAAGAGTGACGTGGAAATTTCGCGTCCTACGCGATCCGCAACCAAACGCCTTCGCTCTTCCGAACGGCTCGATCTACGTCACCACTGGATTGATGACGCTCATCGAGAACGAATCACAGTTGGCGGCGATCATCGCGCATGAGTTGACGCACGTGATGCGGCGGCATACGTACATGCACAATCGCAGCAACCGCAAAAAATTCCTCACCATGAACGTTATGGCAGTGGTTGGCACGTATGCGCCCGGAGGAATTGTCGGAGCGGTCATTACAGTTGTCACAACGGTAGCCCCTTTCATAATGGTTGCCACGATCTATGGCTACAGCCGCGACCTCGAGCGCGAGGCCGATCTCAAAGGCATCGACATGATGATCAGCGCTGAATACGCACCTGAAGAAATGGTCAACGTGATGAAGCTGCTGAATAAAGACATCGAAGGCGAAAACATCCGGCTGTTCTATAACGATCATCCGTCGCTCGAGGAACGGATTAAGTATTTGAGTGGTTATCTTGGTGGGCGCGCGGACACGGTGACACATCAGATGGAGCTGAATCGAGAGCGCGCGGCGTACTTTGGTACTGTCGAGCCGTTGATGCGCCACAATCTTCAGTTGTCGATCAATGCCGGGCGCGGTCGTTCAGCCCTTTACCACGCACAGCGTCTCGTGGATTTTCATGCCGATTCGGAAAATCTTTTTTGGTTAGCGGAAAGTTATCGCATGCTTGGGCCGCGTGCGCCACAGTTAACCGAAAAGGAGATGACGAACAGCGGGAAGAAGAAGGCCGCGGAAAAGAGCTTGAAGCGCACAGCGGATGAGGAGGAGCGCGACCTGCTTGCGACACCGGAAGGCAAGGAGAACTGGCAAAAACATCAGCAGTTGGCTGAAGAGTCGTACCGGCGCGCCTTGAGCGTCGAGAATCCGGCGCCGATGGCCCATCGCGGCCTTGGCATGCTTTACGAGAAACTCGGACGAACAAGCGATGCCGCTGCTGAGTATGAGAAGTACCTTGAGCTGTCGCCTACGGCGAACGATCGCGGAAGAATTCAAAAACGCGTTGAAGCGTTAAAGGAGAAGGTGCAATGAATGCTCGATCCCTCGTGCTGAAGATGCAGACAGCTATGTTTGCGTTGGTGGTGCTTCTCACCGTGTCCGGCTTGCATCAGGTCCAGGCCCAGTTTATTCACCCGAAGATCAAGTCGAAAGAAACCACGATTCGTCGCATCGTCGTGTTGCCGGCGAAAGTGAACGTCGTCCGCGATAGTATGAAAGGCCCGGAAGGCATGGCCGCTGAGTCAGACGAGTTGAGCCTGCGCGTAGCGGCGATGGTTGCGGAAGTTTTGTCGAAAAAGAAAAACGTCGTGACTGTGCCGAACCCCGCGGCAGCGGCCGAGGGCGACGATCAGCAGAAGTACAACGTCGCTGACTTCCAAACGAAGTTTGACGATCTGTTGCCTAAGATCATGAAGAAGCGCAGCGACGTGAAGAAAGCTCGTTTCTCGATGGGCGACGAAGTGTTGAACCTGAATTTGGACAAGAACGCAGACGCGATCGTTTTTATTCGTGGTGCGGGACAGAAACTGACGGGCGGAAAGACGGCGTTTAGATTGTTCGTTGGCGGAATGCCGGCTTACCTGATGTTACAGATCGGGATAGTGGATGCGCGAAACGGCGAAGTGCTGGTGTACACCGATCCGGTTTTGGTCGGCGATCCGACGACAGCGATCGATCGGTTGCGGAAGGCATTGGAGAAGGGCTTCAAGAAAATACCGGAAGTTAAGCCGTAACAGATCACTCGTATGAAACGGCTGATTGTAGCCAGCGTCCTGGTAATCGCCTTTGCAGCGGTTTCATTAGGAAAGCCCTCTGACGTGCGCTTTGCTTCAGGCAAGAGCGCTTTGAATATTCCGTTCAAACTCCTCAACAATCATATTTACCTTCAAGTCAGCGTGAATGATGCCGAACCGCTCTGGTTCCTCCTGGATACGGGAGCAGCAAACATCATTAACCGGAGACACGCATCGG
>DATEHX010000426.1:0-7181 GCA_035279345.1 Pyrinomonadaceae bacterium
ATAAAATCCTTATGGGACCTATAGGTCATCAACCCGTTCGATGAAACCGTTAGTTCTTCCAACTGCGTTCATCGCATTATTCTTCGCCTGCTCAGCGGCGGCTTTCGCGCAGGGACACGTGCTCGAAGGTAAGGTCGTTACTCCGTCCGGAAGTCAGCCGCCCAATCCCGTTCGCGTCAAACTCACTTACAATGGCCGCGCAATTCACGAGGCGTTTACAGACCTGAGCGGCCGCTTCTCGTTTCCCGGACTTTCACGCGGACGTTACCAGCTCACCGCCGAAGGCGACGGAATCAGTTTTGAAACCACGACTGTCTACGCCGAAGTCGCGGCTTTCGGCGCCGCACCACAGACCTTCACCCAGGACATTCAGCTACGACCGATCGCCCAAAAGCCCGCACAGCAACCGGGCGTCATCAACGCGTTTTCGCAAAACGTTCCCGAAGCTGCCCGGCAAGCGCTTGCTCTCGGCATCAAACTCGCCGAAGAAGGTAAGGTCGAACCCGCAGTTGAAAACATGCGCAAGGCGATCAAGATCTTTCCCGAGTATTTCGACGCTCACCTGCAACTCGGCAACACCTTTCTCAAGTTGGACCAATTAAACGAAGCGATCGCCGAACTCGATCTCGCGCGGCAGATCAATCCCAACGATGAACGCGCGTACCAGTCGTTTGGCTTGTTGCTGATGAAGCAGAGAAACTTTGCCGTTGCGGTGGCTATCTTCGCGGAAGCTTCGCGACTAAACCCCGCGAATCCGATGAATCCTGTAATGCGCGCGACAGCGTTGATTCACCAGGCAGCGGGCTCTACCGACGATCGGTCTTTTCTGTTGAGCCGTGCTGAAGTGGCTATTGAGCAGGCAGCGAGTTTGAGTGAGAACAAGTCAAAGCCTGACAGTCTGACTCTGGCACTGTTCTACGAACTCAAGGGCGAACCCGGCAAAGCGGCGGGAGAGTTGGAGGCGTACCTGCAAAAGAATCCGCAACTCAAAAATTCTGAGCCGCTTAAGTCCGAAATCAAAAGGCTTCGTGAGAAATCAGGAGCAACTAAGACGGAGCCTTAGCGTCTTTGCCGGAGTTAGCGTCCTGACTGGCCTTGTTGAGAAACTTTGCGACGCGTTCCTGACAGTCTTTAGTAAGTCTGGCGATTACGTTGACGTCGGCTCCCGTTTCCAAAGCCGCGGGAAACGAAAGACCATCCATCTGGTAGAGCAGCGTTTTAGTGAGCGACACAGCCGAGCGACTCAATTTCTGAAAATCGTTTACATAGCGCGCGACCTCATCATCGAAACTCTCATCCGCATAAATCTCGTTTACGAGCCCAAACTCTTGCGCTTGTTCGGCACTAATCTCAGCTCCGCGAGTTAAAAGTTCGAAAGCACGTTTCTCCGAGACATTGCGCCTGAGAATCGCCATTACCATCGCCGCTACAAAACCGATCTTCACCTCCGGATAACCGAAACGAGCTGACCTCGACGCAAGAACCAGGTCACAAGCACTCGCTAAACCGGCGCCGCCCGCTAGAGCACGGCCTCTCACTGCCGCAACAACCGGAACAGGAATTTGGCGGATTAAAACAAACACATCGAGTAACGACCGTGCGTCCTCCGCGTTCTCATCAACTGTTGCTTGAGTGATCTTTTGTAGTGCTGACAGGTCTGCGCCGGAACAAAAGTCCTTTCCAGCGCCGCCGATCACAATAACCCGAACTCTCTCGTCCCTCGACGCCTCACGCAGACGATCCTTCAAGCCCGCGATCACCGCAGCGTTCAACGCATTTCGTTTTTCAGGACGATTGAGCGTGATACGTGCTACCGCGCCCTCAACTGAATAGATGACTTGATCCGTGTTCGTCCGTGTCATCCGTGGCTCAATTCGAGCTTACGCGCTTCTTCATCGGAGACCTCGATCTCCATCCGCAACAGCGCGGTCGAAAAGGTCTTTCCTTGCGCGTCAGTCATCAACGACAACGTTCCGCCGCCACCGAGACTCTCGTGCAGCAGAAAATTCAACGCACCGAGATTTGGCAACTCGAATCGCTCCACATCGCCGTGAACGATCCCGGTGAAATGCTTCTTCACTCGTTCGGCAGTCACTTCACGCGCCAGAATCGGATAGCCATCGTCACGCAACGCGATCAAGCCAACATTCGCCGTGTCGCCCTTGTCGCCGGATCGTGCGTGGGCCAGTTTTGTCAGTTGCACTTTCACGCGTCGAGTACCTCAACCATAGGCTCTATCTCACTCTTCGGAATCAGCGCCGGCCAATACGCCACGATCTCTTCGACCTTGGGACGCCCGCCCGCGAAACCCGTCACCGCCGGTGGACCAGTCAGGATCAACGGCGCAATCTCTTTCGTAAAGCGCTCGATCGCCTTGCGGTCCTGGCCGCGCACGCCGACACGCAGTTGCACCTCTGGCAAATCACTTCGGGGCTCGCCGGCTAATGAACCATGCGTCGCGTTCACACCGACAAACTCCGTCAACACGTGATCGAACTGCAGCCCCAAACGATCGAGCCGCGCACGCAATATCTTGTCTGCCGCTTGCGCCTTCTCGTAAGCGTCCGGCCATGCATAAACAAGCGTTCCAACCGCTTTGAAGCCGGCGGAGTAACTGATCGAAACTTTCAAAAACTCAGTCGCGGGCCGTCCTTCGATGCCGTACACACGAACACGATCGCGTCCATCTTCCTGCAAACGTATCGTCGTGAAATCAGCCACGACATCAGGCGTGATGTAGTGGTGCGGGTCGCCCATCTCGTACACGAGCTGTTCCTTGACCGACGGAACATTCACGCGCCCGCCCGTGCCTTCGTGTTTCGTGATGACAAACGTGCCGTCAGGCGCAGCTTCAGCGATCGGGAAACCAACGTTCGCCAAATCCGGAATGCTACGCCACTCGTACTGACAATTCCCACCTGACGCCTGCGCACCGCATTCGATGATGTGGCCCGCGATCGTCCCGGCGGCGAGATGATTCCAATCATCACTGGCCCAACCAAATTCATACATCAACGGCGCGAGCGTGAGTCCGGTATCCGTCGCACGTCCCGTAATCACTATTTGCGCGCCCTGTTGCAAAGCCTCGACCAGTGGCGCCGCGCCGAGATAAACGTTTGCGCTTTGAATCGAATCGCGCACCGTCGACAGCGGCTCTTCCGTGTCCATGTTGCGCAACTCAATCCCGCGCGAAAGCAGTTCGTCGATTCGCGGCAGAATGTCATCGCCAGTGACGATGCCGATGCGCAGCTTTCCGTCGAGTCCGAGTTCACGCGCGACTTCAATCAACGCATTCGCGCAACCGCGAACGTTCACGCCGCCGGCATTTGCGGTGACTTTGATGTCGCGCTCGACGCAGGCCGGCAGGATCTGTTTCATCAAGGGAATAAAATCGCGCGCGTATCCAGCGTTTGGATCGCGCGCTTTCTGTTTCTGCATGATCGACATCGTGACTTCCGCCAGATAGTCGAGCATCAAATAGTCGATTGGACCACCTTCAACCTGGCGCACGGGCGCGTCAGGAAGGTCCCCCCAAAAACCTTGTCCGGCTGCAATGCGAATTTTCTGTTTCATCCGTGTTATCTGTGTCCGACAGAGACACAGATAACACAGATCGCACGCATAAGACTAATTAGCCTCGCGGCCGCGCGGGGCTGGGACTTGGGCTCGGACTCGGCGTTGGGTTTGGTGTTGCTGTGGGAGATGGTTCCGGATCTGGGGTACCGCCTGGTGTCGGGCTTGGCATCGGCGTCGGGCTTGGCATTGGTGTGGGGCTGCCGCTCGGCGTTGGACTCGGGCTCGGCGAAGGACTAGGCGTTTGACTTGGTATTGGTTGTTCGGGCGTTGGCTGAGTCGGAGTTGTTGGTTCTGTCGGCGATGTTGGATTCGGCATCGTGGCTGGATTCGACACTTCGGTTCCCGTTGCCGCCGGTGTGCGTTGGCGTGAACGGCGACCGCGAGCGACGTTTCCGCGCGACGGTGCAAATCTGCATTCCGTTGTCGAACCTGCCGCTGGCGTAAGTGTCAGACTATTGCGCGAGCGACGCGCGCGCAACGAAACGATCGTTGGCGGAGCCGCCGTTGCTCCTGTAGCTGCCGCTGCTCCTGTTGGAACATCACCTGTTTGCAGCGCGACTGCTGTGTAACCGCCTGTGGTCGAAGCGACGATACGGCCGCTCTTGCCGTCAGCAGTTGTGAACTGGTTACCGGTGATCGTCAGCGTAGTGTCACCAGTGAGTCCAAGAGCATCACAAGTGAACGTGCCGGCGTAGGTACCTGACAGATCAGTTTGCTCGGTTGGCATTGTGCTGGCCCTGGTCTGAGCCGGTGTTGTTGTTTGCTCCGGCGTTTGCGCTGGTTCTTGTTGACCAGGCGCAGGCATAGCATCAGTCGGAGTTGTGGCCGGTGTTGCAGTTTGATCGCCGGTTGCAGTTGTAGTGGTCTTCGCAGCGCGACTCTTCTTCGAAGTGCGCTTCTTTGGTGTTTGTGTCTCGGTGGGTTGTGTTTGTGGTGTTGGGTTCGCAGGCTGCGGATCCTGTGCAGCGAGTCCCATCACATCCCCCACAAGTAATGACGTAGTTAATGTTGCTAACAGCAGCAACACTGTCCCCGACCTTCCTCTTTTGCGCATGGACGTCTCCTCCCGTGTTCGATATTGCGGCGCAGAGCATCACAGATGCGCCGATTCGGTTTACTTTTCCGGGGGTTTTCTATACTGCCTCGGAGGGAACACGGATCTTGTACCACTCACCGCCCCAGATCTCAACCCCTTACTGCGAAAACAAACAAATTTCTTGGGTAATTTAAATGCAGACGTTGGAGTTCCTGCTTTCACGATATATTAAAACAACATTGTCTAGTTGCATGAGAGACAACCATGAAACTCACAATCACACTCCTGGTGCCAATACTATTGGTGCTAGCCGCGTTTAACTGTAGTACGGGCGGTGGCGAGATTAACTATTCGTCGGCACCGCCATCCAGCCGAGTCCAAGACTGCGCATCGGTAGCCAGGTATGCGCCGACCAAAGATGCAAATGAGCCGGTACATTCCTGGCTTGGATTGATACCACTTAAAACTACCCGTCTTGATGTGGAGCATGTATTGGGAAAGGCAAAATGGTCTCATGGTTCGACGTTTGTCTACGAAACTGCATGTGAGCGAGTAGATGTGGTGTATTCCAAAGGTGCCTGCGAAGTCAGTGAGGTATACCGCTACGACGTACCGGCTAATGTAGTAATTAGATTCGAAATTGCTCCGAAGCAAAAGATTACGTTAGACGATCTTAAGTTGACTCAAAGCTACGTTCGACAACAGGAATCCCATCCTGCCAATTCGGTCCAATATCGAAGTCGGGAGGACGGAATTCGAATCGACGCTTTAATCGACAATAACGTTGAAACAGTCACTGTTCTGACGTATGAGCCGAGAGCGAAAGACAAAGACCGCGAATGTTCTCCGGTCAAGTGACATCCCTAACAGCTGCCTTTTGGTCAGTCTCAGTAAGTTAAGACAGAAAAACGGACTTTGCGATCGCTAAACTAGTTCTCCAGGTAACACGAACTGCCCCAAGTGTGGGCCGGAGTAGTTCATGCTGGTGCGCAGGGAGAGTTCGAGGGCGTCGCGGGTGGATTCGGGGTGGATGACTGCGTCGACGAAGCCGCGCGCGGCGGCGTATTTGGCGTCGAGTTCCTCGTCGTAGGTTTCGCGGACCTTTGCCATTTCGGCAGTCAAAGCTTCGTCGGGTGTTTGGCCGTTTTTCTTTAGCTTTTCGAGTTGACTACCAAACACAGCTTGCACTGCGGAATCGCCTTCCATCACGCCCATGCGTCCGGTGGGCCAACTGTAGATGAAATCGGGATCGAAACCCTGTCCGGCCATCGCGTAGTAGCCGGCGCCGGATGCGTGATTCACAGTCAAGACGAGTTTGGGAACGAGCGCCGTGGCCATCGCTTCGACGAACTTCGCACCAGCGCGAATGATTCCCGAGTGTTCCGCGTCTGGTCCAACCATGAACCCGGAAACATCCTGCACGAACAGCAGCGGCGTCTTGTGACGATTGCACGTTTCGATGAAGTACGCGACTTTCTCGGCCGATTCCGTGTAGATGATTCCACCAAACCGCGGCGGCTTGCCTCCCGGCGCGCGCACCATGCCGCGATGGTTTGCAATCACGCCAACCTGGATTCCGCGAATACGTGCGTGACCAGTGATCATCTCCTTCGCGTAGTCGGCTTGAAACTCGTCGAGGTGCCCATCGTCGAGCAAACACTCGAGCAACTTTCGCACGTCGTAAGGTTGGCGATGATCTTCCGGAATGATGTCGTAGAGTTCTTCACCAGAACGAAGCGCTTCGCCGGCAGGACCAGGTACAATGTCGCAAACCGGTTTGGGTAGTTCGGAAATGAACTCGCGAATCTTCACAATGCACGCATCATCATCAGCAACACGATAATGTGCCACGCCCGACAGTTCGTTATGCGTGCGCGCGCCGCCGAGCGTCTCGTTGTCGATCGTTTGGCCGGTCGCGCCTTTGACGAGGTTGGCGCCGCCGAGTCCCATGAACGACGTGCCCTCAACCATGATGATGATGTCTGACAACGCCGGCAGATACGCGCCGCCGGCAATACACGGTCCCATCACCGCGGAGATCTGCGGCACTTTCAGATAGTGGCGCATGATGGAGTTGTAATAAAAAATGCGCGACGCGCCATACTGCCCGGGAAACACACCGCCTTGATACGGAAGATTCACGCCCGCCGAGTCAACGAGATAGATGATCGGCACACGGTTGCGCATCGCGATCTCCTGCGCGCGCAGGATCTTCTTGATCGTCTCCGGCCACCACGATCCCGCTTTCACGGTCGCATCATTTGCCACCACGACAACTTCCCTGCCCTCGACACGTCCCACAACCGTCACCACGCCCGCCGCAGGTGCGTTGCCGTTGTATTGATCGTGGGCGACGAGCAGTCCGATCTCCTGAACGTACGCATCCTGATCGAGCAGTTTTTCGATACGCTCCCGCGCGGTCAGCTTACCTTGCTGATGCTGGCGATCGATCTTGTCCGGTCCGCCACCGAGCCGCAGACGGTTTTCGAGCTGCTGGAGTTGAAAGGTAAGTTCGCGTAAACGAGATACAGGTTGTCGTGTAGCAGCGTCAGATTTTTTCATGTCGTCA
>DATEHX010000427.1:0-3072 GCA_035279345.1 Pyrinomonadaceae bacterium
AGGTTCAACATGAACCAGTCGCGATTATCGTCGTGTCCGGCGTAGTGGTGATAGAGTTCCGGTGGTTCTTTGCCTTCGTAAGCGGTGCCGAGAGTTTTGCGATACCAGTTGGCGACGATGTCGATGCCGTCAGGATTCGGCGAGGGGATTAAGAGCAAGATCGTGTTTTGGAGAATTTCGCGCGTCGCGGGGTCCGTGGCAGTTGCCAATTCATAGGCAAGTTGCATCGACATCTGCGACGCTACGATCTCGGTCGAATGAATCGAGCACGAGATGGTGACGACGACTTTGCCGTCGGCGATCAGACGTTCGCGTTGGCCTCTTTGAGTAACCAGACGTGGATCCGCGAGTTGATGCTGGATGTCTTTGTATTTTGCGAGCGCCAGTATATTCTCTCGCGCGCTGATGATGGCCACGATCAAAGGCCGTTTCAACGTCGATTGGCCCAACGTTTGGACCACGACGCGATCGGATGCGCGGTCCAGACGCTCGAAATAGTTGGTGATCTGCGACCAGCCGGCGATAGTGCGATCGTCGCCCGGGTTGAAGCCCAATACAGACTTTGGTGATGGGATCGCGGGAGCCGCCTGCAGCGGTGGTCTTCGGTAGTCCTGGCTTTGCGCGAAAGACGATGCGGCAACACACAGTAACAAAGCCACGGCAGCCACGACGGCCCTCGGATGTGGATGACTAGGCATTCCCAATTTTCCTTTTCGAGAACTGATGGACGAGACCACTGCGATCGACAAAACTATGGCCGAGGAGTCTAGCACAACGAGGCCGCGCAGTTTCGTGCGGCGGTTGCATTATTGGTGGTCGCTGTTTTGGGCGGGCGCATTGCTGGGCATTATCGGGCCGCCGATTTTGTTTATCGCCTGGCTCGTAAATAAGCACGATCTGGTTTATCCGTGGGCGAGCCTCGGCGCGCGGCTTTGGTTGCAGTTCAGTGGCGTGCGCGTGAACGTTCGCGGGTTGGAATTACTCGATCCAAAACAGCCCTATGTGTTTGTTGCAAATCATCGTTCGTATCTCGACACCGCGAGTATGTTTCTTTTCACCGGCCGCCGGATCGGATTGCTGGCGAAGAAGGAGCTGTTGAAAGTGCCCGTGCTCGGCGTCGGAATGGGTTTCGTCAACGTGATGGCAATCGATCGAAGTAATCGCGAGAGTGCGATTCGCACTACGGACGCCGCCGCCGAACGCATTCGCTCGGGCATTTCGTTTGGCGTCTTTGTAGAAGGCACGCGCGCGAAACCCGGCGAGTTGCTGCCGTTCAAAAAAGGGGCATTCTATATGGCCCGACAAGCGGGTGTGCCGGTCGTGCCGGTAGCGATCAAGCATTCGGATGAATTGATGGGCAAGGGAACTGGCGAGGCGAAGTCGGGAACGATCGAGATGGTGATGATGCAGCCGGTTCCTACAAAAGACATAGCCACGGACGATGACATCAATAAGTTGATCGCCAACGTCCGTGGCTCGATTGCAAAAGAGCTGGGTTTACGGGAAGTCGTAGGTTAAGACACCGGTGCCTTTCACCACAATGCCGCCTTCAGTAAAGGGAGTGAAAGTCGCTTGCTTCGCTGCTTCTTCAGCCGCCGCACGCAAGGGCAGTGGGCCGTCGACTGCTTGCGCTGACGTCACCTTCCCATTCTCGTCGACAACGACGCGGACCGTAACGCGTCCACGCGCTTTGACTCTCTTCATTTCCTCTGTGTAAGCCGGCTTCGGCAGCGCAGTGGCTTTCGCGTTCAGCACTCCGAATTCAACAGGTTTGGCCGATTTGGTCGGCGCATCGTTCTCACCGATTTCGGTGACCTTGAGAGTTGCGCGTGCCGGCGTAAAGTCGGTGTAGCGAACTTTCAAACGCACGTGCAAAGTGTTGCCGTTGTCGAAAACCAATTCCTCATCAGCGTAGGAATAGGTCGGAAACCAATAGCGGCCGTCGATCTGCTCGCGGTATGTTTCAACAATTGGATACTTGTTGAGCTTGGTTTCGGGAACGCCCTTACCCTTTGTCTTCACGATCTGGAAATCCTGATCGTCAACCCAGACACGTCCGAGAAACAGTCGTTCCTTAGTCTTCTTCGCATCGGGCATGACCTTCGGCTCTACGTCGAAGATGTAGAGGTTCAGCTCGTCGATTCTCTCTTTACCAACATAACGAATGTTGTATCTATCGAGCTTCGCTGGTTCGAGTGCGAAGGGCGAAATGCCCCCCAGATCGTCGATGTCCTCGGAGGTTACTTCCGGCATCGAGGGCATCGGAAAGAACGTGATCTTCTCGAAGCGGTTTCCCTGATCATCAAACGTGAAGTTTGAGACGCGGTGATACTCGCCCACCACCTGGCCACCCATGCCGAGACTCTGAATGAGCGCGTCGCGCTTGAACGAGTAGTTATTCAGGGCGCGACGAAACTCTGTTTCCTTGGTAGTGAAAGTCTGAATGATTTTGTCGGAGTTGGGTATAGCTGTACTGTCGACATTCGATTGGCCCATCACGCCGCTTGCACAAACAACGACAAACGCGATTAGGACCAATACCGAATTCACGAGATTAGAATTGTTTCGTCGCACGTTCATATCCAAACTGTATTTCCTAACTGAGAGTGATGTGGCATCCTCGTAATCCGGGGGAAGGGCCGGTGCTCAGATGCCACGAAGAAAGAGTCCTGTTGCCAACCGACTTCCATAGGACGGAGCCGTTGGCCTGCGGGGGCACCCGGGTTCCTCTAGGGGGTTACCCTGAGTGGGAACCAAAATGCCATTTTCCTGTTGCAAAGTTCCTTGCATCTAGTGTAATGTCCCCATACTAGAATAAGTTATAGTCCAACCAATGGACGGTTTGACGAAAAATATGGAGCCCGAAAGACCTCGAATATTCGCGGCTCAGCTAGTTTGAAATTAAAAGTTCTCAAAGGTCCTCATGTCGGTAACAGGCACTCGTCTTAGCACCGTGGAGCTTTACGGCGCGGGAGCGCAGACGTGACGCCGAGCGGCGGCGTTGCTTACACGGAGTTAAGCGATAAACCAGGCTTTGGGAGGAGCTTGGTTTTACGTGGTCTGATGCCGATG
>DATEHX010000428.1:0-6444 GCA_035279345.1 Pyrinomonadaceae bacterium
CGTGCGGCGCAACTCACGGCGCGGCTCGAAAGCGTCGAAACTGATCGCTGTCGGCGCGGATCACGGCGGGTACAAAATGAAAGAAGAGTTGAAGGGTCTGCTGGTCCAACTCGGTCACAAAGTGCAGGACTTCGGCACTGATTCGGAAGAAGCCGTCGACTATCCTGACTTCGCACACGCCGTCGCGCGCGCTGTCGCAAACGGGACTTCAGATCTGGGCATCATCATCGACGGGGCGGGCGTCGGCAGCGCGATGACGGCAAACAAAGTTCCCGGTGTTCGCGCCGCTGCGTGTTACTCCGTCGCAGTCGCGCGCAACTCACGCGAGCACAACGGCGCAAACGTCCTCACACTCGGCAGCAAAACCATCTCGAGCGCCGAGATGCGCGACATCGTCACCGCCTGGCTCACCACCGAACTCACGGAAGATCGCCACCGCAAGCGCGTCGCCAAGATCGACGCCATCCAGCGACAGTACCAGCGCTAGATGGTAGTATCGAGACCTTAGCTCTCGACTCCTTTCCCACTAGGAGGCTCACATGGCTCAGCCGGCTAGTATCAGCTTGCCACTCCTCGTAATTAGCTACCACGCTGAGGACGCCGAATGGAAGAATCGACTTGTCTCACACCTACTCAAGCACGGCCCTGCCTTTCAAGTACTGGACGATCAGGTACGTGACCCTCCTTCTTTCAGCATCATTTTGGATGCCGAGGCTCGAGCAGCTTTTCAAGGTGCACAAGTACTTCTGCTCCTATTGTCACAAGCCTACATGCGTTCGACGTGGATTAAGAGTGAAGAAGGAGCTTCACTTTTTAAATACGGCGACGGACCGGCTATTTTGACTCTTCATGTGCGGGACACTGCCTTGGATGAACTGCACCGGTTGCCGGCTCACTATGTACCACTCAATCATGGTCCCCTTGAGACCGTCAGTATTGAAAGACAAAATGGCTCTCTCGGGAGGGCTGCAAACGCAATTCTCCAGCTTCTTCAGAAAAAATCTGTTTCCCCTCGCGATGTCGTAAGCGAACAAATCCCCTCTCAACACGACACGGGAACGCTACCGATCAGCGAGCTTTCGCGATTCGCACGATCGAGTGAAGTCGAGAATGCCCTACGCCATGCTCGTCGACTCGCAACGGGATCGACACCGCGGGCCGTTACTACCGCCGCTTTACTGTCTGGCCTGGCAGAAGGCGGACGCGCCGAGGTCAAATACTTTCGCACTCCTCAGTTTCTCTGGGATGAACTGACTAAGGGCGGCGACTTCCAGTACACAAAAATGCTTACGGAAGAGTTTGCTGCTTTAGGAAGTAAGGCGCACAACCTTGACTCAATAACAGACGAAGCAGAATTGGCTACCTCGAATGTGGGTGAGGTCTTCAAAGTTGCAGAAGAGATTGCGCGCAGGACAGGTCCAGGTCTCCCACAAATCGGCGCGCGTCATCTACTCGCCGCACTGTTGGTTTTCCGCCCTAGCTCTGGTCCAACCGGCGCCAGCAGGCGATTAGCGACAATTGTCGGTGACCTGGAGGCGTTCCGAAGACGCTTCTGCAACTTCATCGTTAGGAGTTTCCCGGACGAAGATCACGCCGCTTGGAAGGCCATTCTGATTGAGCTTCACCTACCCCAAACTCCTCCAACGCCGCAACAGACCTCGTCGGCCACTGCTGATGATCCTGTCTTTTACAAGCTGCCATCTGTGCCTGGATTTATGGCCGATGAATGGACAGGACGAGATCTGCTCGGTATTACTCATGACGTCAATGCTCTCGCTTCACTGGTCGCTGCTTACAAGGTCGAGCCACCGCTTTCCATCGGGCTCTTCGGCGATTGGGGTTCAGGCAAGAGCCACTTCATGCGCCAGATGAGAAAACGTGTCGAGCTACTGTCGAAATACGCACGCGGATCAGGCAAACCACAGAATGAACTCGGTTACTACAAGAACATAGTTCAAATCGAGTTCAACGCCTGGCACTACATCGAAGGAAATCTCTGGGCCAGTCTCGTCGATCACATTTTTGCGAACCTCAAACTGTCTGAACAAGAAGACCCGAGCTATGCCGAACAGCGTCGCGATGAACTGATGCAAAAGATCGGCGTCAAAGAAGACATTCAAAAGAAGATCAATTCCCGAGTCGAGGAACGTGAGGGCGAACTGCGCAAGCTCGAGGAACGAAAACAACAAGCCGAGGCCGACCGCGATAACGCAACAACGCAGCTCGAAGGTTTTAAGGAAGAAGCTATTTCAAGTCTGGAAAAACTAGACGTTCCAGTTGCGTTCACGGCCGAAGAAAAAGAACTGTTAGGTCGAATCGGCATCGATGCTGGCACAAACATCAGCGCTGCCGACGTGCGCAGGAACTATCTCAAGATGAAGAGTGGCTGGAACGGCTTAAAGGCGCGGTTGCGGCTGTTCCTCACCGATCCGAGCGCAAAACGCCGATATCTGTTTAGTACGTTGCTCGCGCTCATTCCGATCGCCGGAGCTTTGTTAGTGAGTTTCAAAAATTTTCCTGGTTTCCCAACAACAGTTGCGACAGTCCTGGGATTTGTAGCTACGTTATACGTAGCAGCGAAACCGGCTTGGGATCAGTTTAGAAAGAGTTTGAGTGCACTTGAGAAACACGATGAGGAGGTTGAGCGGAAACGCCAGCAACGCATCACTCAATTAGAGAGCGAAGTAAGATCTCTGACGAGGGAGATTGTTGACGCCAGACTTGAAGGTGAGGCCGTCGGCAAAGAGGTTGAAAGATTGAAAGCCGACATCGAGAGCACCAGCAGCAGCCGGATTTTGGCGGAGTTCATTGAAGACCGCGCGGCGGCTAGCGACTATCGACGGCATCTCGGCCTTCTGGCATTGATTCGCCGCGATTTCGAAAAACTGCGAGTCCTTTTTGCGGGCCAACGTAAGGAAGAGGTCGACGGCAAGGACATCTCAGACGAGAAGAAGATTAACCGCATCGTTCTCTACATCGATGATTTAGACCGGTGTCCTCCGGATCGCGTCGTTCAGGTCCTACAGGCCATTCACCTATTGTTGGCGTTCCCGTTGTTCGTAGTTGTTGTTGGCGTTGACTCTCGCTGGATCACGCGTTCGTTACAGCAAAACTATGAATGGTTAGGTGAGAACGATGCAGAGATGTCAAACGGTGATCAGAAAGAAGGAGGACAAGATCGAGACGAAGACCGTGGCAGCGGGGCAGGAGCTACTCCACACGACTATCTGGAGAAAATCTTTCAGATTCCGTTTTGGTTAAAACCGATGGACCAGGACGCCTGTGTTGAGTTTCTCGACGGACTGACGAAGGACTCTACAGAAAACAATGTGTTAAAGGTGGCTTATAAAGTAGAACCACAAATGAGCGCGACTGGCCAGATAGATCCTATTCTTAAAGACGTCGCAGTTATCGAAACTTCAGAGCCGACATCCGTTGAATCCGTGGAAGCACCGGTTGACCCAATAGTCGAAGACCAAACACAACACGACTTTGTTCCGGCAAGGGCAGAAAACACGCACGACGAAATAGATCTTGCGCCCCGAAGCCTCACGTTTAGCACTTTCGAAATCGAATACATGAAAGAGCTCGTCCCGTTGATTGGCCGTTCACCACGCGCGGTAAAGAGATTCCTCAACTGTTACCGTCTAATCAAAGTCGGACTTACGCCAGCAGAGTCCAGAGACTTTGTGGAAGAAGGGAAGAGCGAGAGTTACAAGGCCGTGATGATCCTATTAGGGATAATTACAGGCGCTCCAACCACGTCATCTTATGTGCTGGACAAGTTGAAGACTTGGCAGCCTCAGCCACCTGAACTCACAGTTGAGGCTTTCTTCAATACTCTTGCGCTCCAGGAGGAGGTTCAACAACAGCCAGATGCCGAACGGTTCTTCCGCTTTTTCCGGGACCGTGACTTCGGCGAATTCTCAGATCTGCTCCTCGAAGACATGGCCAATTTCGCACCAAGAGTTGCCAGATTCTCTTTCAAAGTAAATCGAACTGAACTGTTACGACGCTAGTGCACAGAAGAGACTATTTGCGCCGTTGCCATTCCAATGCGCAGCGATCATAATTGGGCGCGAGGATTCGAACCTACCAGATGGCCTATTCCAATAACGGCGATTACGAAAGATTAATCGAACAGATTACCGACGCGATTGTGGCGCGGTTGAATGGTGACGGCGAGCAGGCCGCGATGTGCGGTTGTACGTCGGAGTGTTTTCATCGCTGTCCCGAGCGGATGCATCGCATTGTGGACGCGGGCGCCGCGCGGATCGGGCTCGTGCTCGGGGAGACGGCGACGGCGCGAGAATGGGCCAGCTTGATAGATCATACGTTGCTGAAGCCTGAGGCGACGGATGAAGACATTAAAAAGCTTTGTCAGGAAGCGGCGAGCTACCGATTTGCGTCTGTGTGTGTGAATCCGACGTGGGTGCGTGTGGCGTCGTGTAATTTGCGCGGCAGCGGTGTGCCGGTTTGCACGGTCATCGGATTTCCGCTCGGCGCAACGCTGCCGGATGTTAAGGCTTACGAAGCGCGGCGCGCGCTGCTCGACGGCGCGAAAGAACTCGACATGGTCATCAATGTCGGCGCGTTGAAGAGCGGCGATGATTGTCTCGTCGAACACGACATCCGCTCGGTGGTGGAAGTCGCACACGAGTACGACGCGATCTGCAAAGTGATCATCGAAACGGCGTTGTTGACTGACGACGAGAAGGTGCGCGCGTGTCTTGCGGCGAAGAAGGCGGGCGCGGATTTTGTGAAGACATCGACAGGATTTTCGAAAGGCGGCGCGACAGTCGCCGACATAGCATTGATGAGACGCACCGTCGGATCGGAATTAGGTGTAAAGGCTTCCGGTGGTGTGAAAGGTCTCGAAGACGCGCGCAAGATGGTGGAAGCTGGAGCGACGCGCATCGGCGCGAGTGTCGGTGTGAAGATCGCGCAGGAAGCCGCGGGCGCAAAGCCGACGACTTCGAAATCTTTAGCGTACTAAACCATTTTTAATTTTCGATTTTTGATTGACTTGCTGGTCGGCAATCAGAAATCAACAATCAACAATCGTAAATTGACATGCCTGCGAGTACAAAACTGTTAGCAGTCATTCTCGGCGGTGGCGCCGGGAATCGTCTCTTTCCGCTCACGCAACAGCGCTCGAAGCCCGCCGTTCCACTCGGCGGTAAGTATCGACTCGTCGATATCGCGCTTTCCAATTGCATCAACTCCGACATCCTGCGTACGTTTGTGTTGACGCAATACAACTCGGCGTCACTCAATCGACACATCGCGCAAACGTATCGCTTCTCGCAATTCTCAAACGGCTTCGTCGAGATACTCGCCGCGGAACAAACACCCGAAAGCCCGCAGTGGTTTCAGGGAACTGCCGACGCCGTGCGACAAGTGTTGCCGCACATCAGAGACTGGGGCATCGACACGTTGCTCATTCTCTCAGGCGATCATCTCTATCACATGGACTATCGAAAGTTTCTTCAGCGTCATCATGAATCGAACGCTGACGTGACTGTTTCGGTGATCCCTTGTGATGAGCGTTCAGCGAGCGAGTTTGGCTTGTTGAAGACGGACGAGCAGGGACGCATCGTCGAGTTCAAGGAGAAACCGAAAGGCGACGATCTGCTTTCAATGCAGGTCGACACAACCACGCTCGGGCTCGATGCGGGCGAAGCGAAGCGCCGGCCGTATCTGGCGTCGATGGGAATCTACGTTTTCAAGTACGACCGTCTGGAGCAGTTGTTGGCCGACGATCCGAGCGCGATGGATTTTGGTAAGAATGTGATTCCCGCGGCGATTAGTTCCGGACCCGTGCAGGCGTTTATGTTCGACGGCTATTGGGAAGACATCGGAACGATCGGCGCGTTCTATCGTGCGAATCTCGATCTCACGTCGAAGATTCCGAAGTTCAACTTGTTCGACGCTGAAGCTCCGGTGTTCACACGCGCGCGCTATTTGCCGCCGTCGAAGATCGAAGACACGGAGATCAACGATTCGATCGTGAGCGATGGTTGCATCATCAACGGCGCGAAGATAACAAACTCGGTGATCGGTTTGCGCAGCCGCATCATGAAGGGCGTGCAGATGGAAGCGTCGTTCATGATGGGCGCCGATTTCTATCAGACGTTTGAAGACATGCGCCGGGATCACGGTAGAAATTTGCCGCGCGTCGGCATAGGTGAGGGAACTGTTATCAAACGCGCGATCATCGACAAGAACGCGCGCATCGGCAACAACGCGCGGCTGCTGAACGAGGCAGGAACGACGGCCGCGGATGGACCAAACGGTTCGTACTACATTCGCGACGGCATCATCATCGTGCCGAAGAACGCGGTCGTGCCGGATGGAACGGTTATCTGAGATGTGAGTATGGCTCGTGGTTGGGAAAGCAAGGCGGTTGCGGATCAGATCGAGGAAGGGGAGTCGCGCCAGGCA
>DATEHX010000429.1:0-16516 GCA_035279345.1 Pyrinomonadaceae bacterium
TTTTCGTACTTGTTGGTACGGCGGCACTATTACATCGAATTCTTATTACTCATTTCGCAGGAGGAATGCGATGAGACTCGCAACTAGGGCGCTTTTAGCTGCGCTCGTATCGTTGGTGCTGTGTGCCGCAGTATCAGCACAGACTATCAGGTCGGACCAAGACCCACGCAATCAGTCTCCAGCAGTGGGCACCGGTGGTTCCGAGGGTGGACCAACCGGGCTTTTTACTATTTACGACGGCTCAACGCTGCGACGCGGCGAGTTCACGTTCAGCATTGCTTACAGCAACTACGATCGTGATCCGGGCAACGTCGATATCGTCGATGTCCCGCTGAGCTTCAACGTCGGTCTCAACGACCACCTGGAAGTCTTCTTCAAGACTAACGGCTATCGCGGAATCAAGGTTAACACTCCGCAGAATCTTTCCAGTTTCTATTTGCCGAACTCGCAGCTCTTCTGCGGTACGACCCTGTGCAGTGGACCAGCAATCGTCCTGTCGCCTTCGGGTCCGAACGTAGGCACGCTCGCGGGCACGGCAGTGTTTCGCCCACAGAACAATCAACCATTCGTACAGTTTCCATTCGTCGGCGGTTCCGCCGGAACGTTTGGGCTGGGACCTGGCCAGATTGGTCAGCAGTTTGGGTTCCCGGGCTTCAACGCGCTGCTTGGACCACCGGTCGTTCAGCCGAACAGCGGAACTTTTGGTCCGGCTGATAACTTCCCGGGAATCGGTTCACCGGTAGGAAGTATCCTGCCAGGCATCGTGCTGGCGACCACAACGTTGCCGGCGACGGTGTTGACGCTCCCGATTCAGGTGCCGGTCACCTGGACCGTGGCGCCGACCTATTTGCCGGATGCTCCGTTTGTGAACCGGCTGTACGGCGAGAGCAGCTTCAATAATTTCGTTGTGGGCGCGAAGATTCGCTTCACCGGTCCGAACAATCCGCTCGGAGTCGGTCTGGTCGCTTTCTATCGCTGGTACCCGGACAAAGCCGACGATTTCTCGGGCTTCAATCAGATGCAGCGTGGCGCAGGCCCCGGCGGCGACCTCGGTGACTTTGGTTTCATCGGCGTCGTTGATGGACGTCTCGGCAAGCACGTGAACGTTTCCGCTAACGGCGGTTACATTCTGAACAGCAATCCGAAGGGCCTTGGTGGCGACTTCGTGTTGTTGGACCGTCCGGATGAGTTTCTCGCCGGTGTCGGTTTGGACTTCCCGATCAACAAGCACTTCCAGCCGGTCGTCGAAGTTAGATCGACTACCTACGTTGGTGGCGCCACACCGAATGCATTCAACAACAATCCAGTAGATGTGCTGGGTGGTATCAAGATTTATCCGCGTCGTTGGTTTGGTTTCGGTCTCGCTTATCGCCGGCACCTGAATCAGCAAGACATGGATCACTTCAATCCGATCGACGCTGGTAACTCCGACGTCAATCAGGTAACCAACGTGGTTGTTCGAAATCGGCCGCCGGGTGGTTCGACACTCGTGGTCGTCCCGGGCACCAGCGTTGCCAGAACTTCGCAAGGCTTCCCGATTGGTCTCCAATTCTCGGACGAGCCGAATGGCTTTATCGCGCAGTTCTTCGTTGGACGCCGCAACTCCAGAACTCCACCGAAACCACCAAATCAGCCGCCAACCGTTTCAGCGACAGCTTCAGTCAGTTCGATCCTGCGGCCCTGCCCGCCGGGAACGAGCTCGTCAGACTGCACGCCGAGCGGAAACGAAGTGACCTTGACGGCGAACGCCACCGACGTGGACAACGATCAGTTGCTCTATACCTGGTCAGTCACTGGTGGACGTTTGAGCGGTGAAGGCCGCTCGGTAACATGGGACCTCAGCGGAGTCGCCAACGGCACTTATACGGCCTCTGTTGAAGTCAACGACGGTAATCCCGGACACACAGCCACCAGCTCAGCCACCGTTACGGTTGCTGACTGCACGAACTGCGTGAAGCCGCCACCGCCGTGCCCGGTTGTTTCAGTGAGCTGCCCAAGTGATGTCGATCCTGGTCAGCCGATCACCTATACCGCGAGTGTTTCGGGTGGTGATGCGGGTGCGACCTGGACCTATAACTGGTCAGTCTCGGCTGGTACCATCAGCAGTGGTCAGGGAACTTCAACCATCACGGTTGATACTGCCGGTCTCTCCGGTCAGGCTGTAACCGCTACGGTCAGCATTGGCGGCGCGGATCCGAGCTGCACCGGCACGACAGCGTCTTGCACTACGAATATCAAGACGCCGCCTAGAGAGCCGTCGAAGTTTGACGAGTATGGCAACATCCGCTTCAACGATGAGAAGGCCAGACTCGACAACTACGCGATCCAACTCCAGAACGACCCGACTGCCTCCGGCACGATCATCGTGTACGGCACCTGTACGGGTGAAGGCCAACAGCGTGGAGACCGTGCTAAAGACTATCTCGTCAATACGCGCGGAATCGAAGCTGGCCGCATCACGGTCGTCGATGGTGGTTGCCGTGCAGACCTGACAGTTCAGCTCTGGATTGTGCCGCAAGGCGCAACTGCACCAGCGGCTGATACTTCAGGCGCCATCGAGCCATGTCCGGAATGCAGGAGACGACCTGCTCCGCGCCGGCGTCGTGGTGACGAATAACTAACGGCTTGGTTTAGTTCAAACCGAACCAAACCTTTACAGAACGGGCGATGTTCTCTCGTAGAACATCGCCCGTTTCCATTGGCGCAAAAAGTGCAACTGACGCTTGTCGCCGCGGCATCCTATCCGGTGTCGCGAGCTTTTCAGACACAAAGCAATGAAACTGTAATAAACTATGCGGCAGGTGAGCGATGTCGCTCCTTCCCGTTGAAAACCCTGGATGAGATTAACGATGAGAATGTTTTTTGTGCGACTCCCCCTCGTAATCGCTGTCTTTGCACTCCTTGGCCTCTCTGTTCCCTTTAACCTTGCCGTAGCGCGCGCCAATGACGATGCGACGGACCCGACGGTTTATTCGACCGACTGGCGCACCACAGGACCTCCAGGAGGCGACGTTCGCGGCCTCGTCGTGGATCCCGGCAATCCCGATCGTTTTTACTTCGGCACGCTCGACGGGCAGATCTATACGTCCGCGGACGCCGGACACCAGTGGCAACTGCTCTACAATTTCGGCAAACCACGAGTTTTCATCGACAACATCATCGTCGATCCGCGTAATTCGAAGGTCATTTACGTAGGCGCTCACCGTCATGACAATCCGGGAGGTTTCTTCAAATCGACTGACGGCGGCCTTACCTGGAAGGAAAGCGCACAACTAAAAAACGAGGCGCTTCATTCGCTCGCGCAGTCTGAATCGAATCCCGACACGCTCATCGCCGGCACCTACACGTCGATCTTTCGCTCCGACGATGCGGGCGACACGTGGAAACAACTGCCGACGCAAAAAGTCGCGGGCTTGTTGCACGTTGAGTCATTGGCAATTGATCCGCGCACCACCAGTACGATTTACGCCGGCACCTTCTGGCTGCCGTACAAGTCCACTGATGGCGGACAAACGTGGAGATCGATCAGGGAAGGCATGATCGATGACTCAGACATCTTCGCCATCGACATCGATCCGCGCGATCCGAATCACGTTATCGCTTCCGCGTGCAGCGGCATTTACGAAAGCAAGAACGCGGGCGAGAACTGGCGCAAGGTGCAGGGCATTCCCTCGCAGTCGCGCCGCACACGTTCAATCTTGCAACACCCGTCAGTGCCGGGCGTCGTGTTTGCTGGTACCACTGAAGGGTTCTGGCGTTCAGATAAAGGCGGCGATGCCGACTCGTGGATGGTGACGACTTCGCGGCAGCTCGAGATCAATTCGATCGCCGTGCATCCGTCACGTCCCGACATGGTTTACATCGGGACCAACAACTACGGCATCATGATTTCAAACGACGGTGGCAAGACGTTCACGCCCAGCAACGGCGGGTTCAGTGGACGATTCGCGTATGCGATTCTTCCCGATCGTGAAACACCGAACCGTCTTTACGCATCGACCATCAACACTGCGACCGGCGGCGGTTTCTTCTTCGTCAGCAACGACAACGGTGAAACGTGGCGTCCATCTATGCGCAGTATGCCGTCGCGTTTGATCACCTACGCGATCGTTCAGGACACGCGCGACGCTAATCTGCTGTACCTCGGAACAAACCTCGGCGTCTATCGCTCGCCCGATCGTGGTGCGACGTGGGCGCCTGTCTGGTCTCCAACCGATCCCGCCGAGAAGAAGACCACACCGAAGAAAGGCGCTAAGCGCCCCGCCGCGACTGCGCGCAGTCGACGTCCCGCGGCAGTTACCAAGGAAACAGTTCTGCAAGTACAGCAGGCATTAACAACAAACGGCTATCACCTTGGCGAACCCGACGGCAAGATGGGTTCGGCAACTACCGCGGCAGTGAAGAAGTTTCAAACCGATCGGCACCTGCCCGTAACCGGCAAACTCGACGCAATTACTCTTGGCGCGCTCGGTGTGGGCGCCAGCACCGGCGGTGGACAACTGGATGTGGCGAAGGCAAACGTTATCCTCGCGGATGCAGTGAACGCGCTGGTCCATACGACCGACGCTGACACGCAACAACCGGGCTATCTTGCGGCCACCAACACGGGCCTTTATCGCAGTCTCGATCCAAACAAGGGTTGGCAAAAACTTTCCTACGGGAGCTACGACTCGCGCACCACTTGTATCTCGACGAACCTAAAAGAACCCGAAACCATTTGGGTAGGAACGCCGAGCTCGGGCGTGCTCGTTTCACGCGACAGTGGCGAAACGTGGACCCAGGTTCAGGGCATTCCGACTGACATGCCCGTGAACACGGTGGTGCAGGATCCGCAGCGTCCAAACAACATCTACGTAGGTACGAAACAAACAGTCTATCTTTCACACGACGGTGGCAAGACGTGGAAACGTCGTGGTGGCAATCTTCCCTTCGGCGACTTCACCAGCATCCTGGTCAATCCGCGTAATGGCGACGAGATTTTCATCGGCAACGCGTATCAGATCAGCGAAGTTGGTGGTGGCGTTTATCGCAGCATCGACGGTGGCGACACGTGGACACGCATCGATCCCAAAGGCAAAGGTTTGCCCAGTCAGCGTATCTGGGCTTTGGCTTTTGATCCGCACGATCAGGACGTGTTGTTTGTCGGTTCACACTCCGCGGGCGTGTACGTAGTCCCGCGGACAAACGCTGTGCTGTCCTCGGCACACTAGGCTCAACTTTCCTTCCCGCACGGACTTGCGCGCTGTTGCCTTGACATGCGCTCGCGCAGGCGTGTACAGTGCCGCCCTACCCGGAAATCGGCGGCGGGTGTTTGTCGGACCAAGCGGGGTGACTAAACGGCAGGGCGGTAATCGAAACTAATTAGCTCGACAATTCCAAATCCAAACGGCTCGCTTCCTCGCCAGCTTCAACTCCCGACAACGCCAAGGTCAAACATAACTGACAGCCGCTGTACACTGTCTGCCAGTCAGCGAAGACCTGCGCTGATTGTTCCAGTCAAGTGAGCGCGATATGATCGACCCACGCGCTGAAACTTACCCGGGGACTACAGGAGTGTGCATGTCTAGTGAACAACCCAAGCTGAATGACAGCGAGGCCGACAACTCAACAACTTCCGGCAAGGCAGAGCCTCAGCCGCAACCAACGAACATGTCTTCTCAAACCGGAACCGCAACTCAACAAATAGACGTCGATGATGCAGACGATTCACGCGCCGCGGGCGACGTTGATTTCGGACAGCTTCTCGACCAATTCGAACAAGAACAAGCGACGCTTGAAGAAGGCGAAGTCGTTCGTGGCACCGTCGTTGGCCTCAGCGAACGCGGTGTCGTAATCGATTTTGGTTACAAGTCGGAAGGCATCGTCAATCCGGCCGAGTTTACCGAGAACGGACAACTCACCGTCAAAGCCGGCGACGAAGTCGAAGTGCTCGTCAAGAGCATGGAAACTGCCGATGGCCTGCCGGTACTTTCGCGTGCTGACGCCGTTCGCATGAAGGCGTGGGACGACCTCGAGAAGGCGTATCGCGAAGGCTCCAACGTCAAAGGCCGCGTCGTGGATCGCATCAAAGGCGGACTGCGCGTAGACATCGACGGCATTGCGGCGTTCCTGCCGGGCTCGCAAGTAGACGTGCGGCCGGTGAGAAATCTCGACAGTCTGCGTAACCAGATCATCGAAGCCAAAGTCATCAAGCTGAACCGCAAGCGTTCGAACGTGGTGTTGTCGCGCAAATCAGTGATCGAGCAGGAGAACACCGGACGCAAAGATCAAACGCTGATGGGGATCGAAGAGGACATAGTTGTTGAAGGTCAGATCAAGAACCTCACCGACTACGGCGCCTTCGTGGACCTCGGCGGCGTCGATGGTTTGTTGCACGTCACTGACATGTCGTGGGGCCGGTTACAGAATCCGAATGAGTTGTTCAAAGTTGGCGACACCATTCAGGTGAAGGTGCTGAAGTTCGATCGCGATCGCGAACGCGTGTCGCTCGGCTACAAGCAGCTCCTGCCCGATCCGTGGTCCAGCGTGGAAGAGCGTTTCCCGGTTGGCACGAGAATGAATGGACGTGTCGCGAGTGTTGCTGATTACGGTGCGTTCGTCGAACTCGAGCCAGGTGTTGAAGGACTGGTGCACGTCTCCGAGATGAGCTGGTCCAAGCGCGTGAAGCATCCGAGTAAAGTCGTCAATCCTGGCGACCTGGTGGAAGTCGAAGTGTTGAGCGTCGATCCCAAAGCACGGCGCATCAGTCTCGGCATGAAGCAGGTGCAGGAGAATCCGTGGCAGACGCTGCACGAGCGTTATCAGGTCGGCACGCGCGTTCACGGCCGCGTCAGAAACCTGACTGACTTCGGCGCGTTTATCGAGATTGAAGACGGCGTCGACGGCCTGGTGCACGTTTCGGACATTTCCTGGTCACGCCGCATCAAGCACCCGAGCGAGGTGTTGAAGAAAGGACAGGAGATCGACGCGATCATCACCAGCATCGATAGTGAAAATCGCCGCCTGTCGTTGTCTATCAAGGACCTGGAGCCAAACGCCTGGGAGAAGTTCACCAACGATCATAAGCCGGGTGACGTTGTTCGCGGCAAGGTCGCACGTTTCGCTAACTTTGGTGCGTTCGTCGAGCTGGACGACAATCTCGAAGGTCTCTGCCACATCTCGGAGCTTTCCGAGGAACGTGTGGCGAAGCCCGAGGACGTAGTTCAACTCGGACAGGAGCTCGATTTCAAGATCCTGCGCATCGATCCCGATACCAAGAAGATCGGTCTCTCCGCGCGCGCGGTCGGCAAGGACGAACCGATCATCGACACGAAGATCTACTCTTCGGAAGCGGGCGGTGGCATGGCGTCCCTGGGCGAGCTGGCGGATTTCGGTCTCAAAGCGGAGTCGAACGACGAATAGTCTCGACTCCCACCCCTCCCACAATCTGCGTGACTGTTGCGGACAAGTCTTGCCCGACGAGTTCCTTTTCTGATAGTGTACGAGTAACATAACCTCGCTATTATCAAGACGTTACTTAAAAACTTACTATTTCAAAACAACCGAGGTGATGCATGACAAAAGCAGAACTCGTTGAAGACGTAGCGCGGGCGGCTGAACTGACAAAGAAGGACGCAGAACGTTTAGTCGAAATTGTCTTTGAAAGCATCATCGAGACGTTGAACCAGGGTGAGAAAATCGAGTTACGCGGCTTCGGGAGCTTCCGCGTGCGCGAGCGCGGGGCGCGCCGTGGCCGGAACCCAAAGACCGGCGATCCGGTCAGCATTCCCGCGAAACGCGTGCCCTACTTCAAACCCGGCAAGGAACTGAAAGAGCTCATCAACGACGACAACGCAGCCGCTCAGGCTTCGCAAAACAACCCCTCACGCGGGCTGACCGACGACAACCACCAGCCGCCTATCCTTTAGCTCCAGAGTCGCGAGGTAATTCTAAATTGCAGAGATTGTGGAGTCCCTGGCGTTCCAAGTACATTGCGTCAGGAGTCGATGCACAGGCGGAAGGCTGCGTCTTCTGCCGCATCGCCGCTGATCCGGATTCGGACGCGTCGAATTTTGTGCTGCATCGTGGCGAGCACGCGTTTGCATTGCTCAATCTTTATCCGTACATCACCGGCCATTTGATGATCGTGCCTTACCTGCACACGAGCGAGCTTGATGCGGTGCCGAAAGAGATCACGGATGAGATGATGGATCTCGCGAAGAGATCGCAAACGGCGCTGCGCAACGTTTACTCACCGTCGGGTTTCAACCTGGGAATGAATCTCGGGTCCGCGGCAGGAGCTGGGATTGCGGATCACATTCACATTCACGTGCTGCCACGCTGGAGCGGCGACACGAACTTCATGACTACGGTTGGCGAGTCGCGGGTGATTCCCGAGGCGCTGGAAGTGACCTACCAAAAACTCCTCGAGAAGTTTTAGCCACAAGAGGCACAAGAAACACAAAAGGCACAAGAAACACAATTCAGGTAAACACACCTTACTTTATCGTCTTGTGCCTTTTGTGCTTCTTGTGGCTAACGCTTCCCAACCTTGCGCGGCAATGCTTCGTCCTCGACTTCACCGCCACGGCTAATCGGAACTTCGGAAGGTTTGCTGTAGCTGACGCCGCGTTCTTCGCTGTCGAGATCGCCGGCGGGTAATGGGCCAGTAGGTGGCGGGTTGAAACCCGGATAATCGATACGCGCGTGATAGATCGCGGTGAGCGCGCTGATCATCGCCTCGCGAATCGTAGTCAGTTCCTGCAAAGTCACGTCACATTGATCGAGCTGCCCGTCGCTGATGATCGCATCGACGATCTTCTGTACTATCGCGCGAATGTTTTCGGGATCCGGACGCGCGAGAGATCTGGCCGCTGCTTCGCACGAGTCAGCCAGCATCATGATGGCGGCTTCTTTGAATTGGGGCTTCGGTCCGGGATAACGAAAGTCGGTCTCGTCGATCGTTTCATTTGGCTTCGCCTGCGCCTGTGCTTTGCGCAGGAAGTAATGAAGCGTTCGGGTGCCGTGATGCTGCGGGATGAAGTCGGCGATCTTCTGTGGCAGTCCGATCTCTTTTGCGAGACGCGAGCCGTAGGTGACGTGACTGGTGATGATCTTGGCGCTTTGGTAAGGACGCAATCGATCGTGAGGATTGTCTCCTTGTTGATTCTCGACGAAGTATTCAGGCGCCGCGAGTTTGCCGATGTCGTGATACAAAGCGCCGATTCGCGCCAGCAACGGATTCGCGCCGACCGCGCGGCACGCGTCCTCTGCGAGTTGGCCAACGGCGTGCGAGTGCTGGTTTGTTCCCGGAGCGCGCAACGCGAGTTGACCGAGCACGGGCAGATCCGCGTTCGAGAGTTCGAGCAGCTTAACGTCAGTCAGAATGCCGAAGAGCGACTCGTTAATGGGCAACCCACCGGCAGCGAAGACGGCCGTGAGCAAACCGCCGGCGAAGCCACAGCCGATAGCCATCAGGAAATGCCTGAACGTGAGCGGCTGGCCCGAGTAGGCGAGCAATGCGACCGCCATTACGGCATTGATCGCACCCACGAGCAGACCAGCGAGCGTTACAGATTGCCGCTCACGATAACGGCCAATTCCATATATCGCCACGGAGCACGAAATCATCGCGAACAGCGACTTTTGCATTCCGCCGGGCGCGAGCATGCCGGCGAAGAGCGCCGTGATCATGCCGGTCAAGAAAGCTAGTTGCGTATCGACCAGCATCGCGACCAGCAGCGACGCCGCGGCAAACGGAATCGCGAAGTTCCAGATCATCGGATCGTCGAACGGCGGCTGCATTCGTGCAGCCATGCTGTCGCCAAACGCAAAACCGACTTTCATCAACGCTGTCTGAACGAGGATGGCCGAACCAACGAGTGCGAACGCTTTCTGTTTGCTGATACTCAGCGCGCTGTCGCGTCGATGTTCGGCAAACTTCCACGCTGCCCAGTAAACCGCGACCACGACGATCAGCAAGCCGATGAGATTCGGCCAGCGTCTGCCCGGATGAGTGGTGTTTTTGATCGCGTTGATTTGGGAAAGAACGGTCGGCGTGAGCGTATCGCCTTCGCGCGCCACCACCTGATTTCGTTTCAACGTGATCACGACCGGCTTCACTTCGTTGGCGGCGGTTTCGCGCGCGATCGAGGTCTCGGCCTGCTCCAACACGACGTTGGGACGAATGAGTGGACGCAGTGCGGCAGTCAGTGCGGTCTTCTGTTGCGGCGTCCAGCCTGGCAGATTAAGAATCCGCATGTCGAGCTTTTGCCGCGCGCCGGAAAGGGACGACATGCTCGTGCGCGGCGCGGGAAAGATCATTTGCGTCGCCTGGTTCCGCTGGTCGACGAGCACGATATCCGTTTGCATACGATTGGCATCGTTGTCGTCGTAGATGTAGCCGCTACTGATCTCGCGGACGATTGCCGTAAGCCGATCGAGATCCGCTTGCGAGTTAGTCTTGTCGGGCGCGATCTGTTGCTGGAGATCGTCCCAATCAGCGCGAAGACTCTCAACTGAAGTTTCCGCACGGCTGTTGTCAAAATTGAAGACCGGCCGCGTCGCCTCGCGGGCGGCCACTTTTCTTCGTTCCGTTTCCGCTTCGTCGACGGCGGTGATATCCGTAGGCGCCACGATGTCGCGTGCGAGCACTTCGCCTTCTTTGTAATTCTCGCTGAAGCTGGTGGAGTAATCGGTGATGAGCAGCGCGGTGGTGAGCGTGACGAGCATCGCGCAGCCGATCAGAAAACGCGTTCGTGGTTGAAAAACCATGAACGGACGAATTACATAGGCCAGTAGCTTGTCGCGCGCTTGACTAAAAGGAGTTTTGAAACGTGGCCGAAGTCCCATTATGCGATGCGCGATAAAGCGGTGGATTGATGATCGTCCGTCGCCGATTCTGCGCCGAGGTTCCGTGCCAGCATGCCGCCTGCTTTTTCGAGTAACACTGCGAGGCTCGCAGGTTTAATTGCCGAGATGACTACGACCTCGCTGGTGTCGATTTGGCGCGCTTGCCGCACGGCCGCTTCAACTGCTTCGGGGTCGAGCAAGTCGGCTTTGTTCAGCGCCAGGATCGCGGGAATGTCCGCAAGTTTTAGTTCCGCGAGGATTCTTTTGACCGACTGCACCTGTTGCACCCAACGCGGATTTGAAACGTCGACCGCGTGAATCAATAAACTGCTGTCGCTGATCTCTTCGAGCGTGGCGCGAAACGCCGAAAGCAAATCCGGCGGCAATGCGCGGATAAAACCGACAGTGTCGTTGATGATCACTTCCTGCTCGCGTGGCAAACGCAGCCTTCGCGACGTCGGATCGAGTGTGGCAAACATGCGCTGCTCGGCGTGAACCTCGCTCTTGGTCAGCGCATTTAGCAGTGTTGATTTTCCTGCGTTCGTGTAACCGACGATCGAGATGATTGGCAGTTGCTGGCGCGTACGGCCTTTGCGCCGTTCCTGGCGGCGCTGCCGCTGAGTCTCGATCTCTTTTTCGAGACGGTTGATGCGATCACGAACGCGGCGGCGATCGGTTTCGAGTTTTGTTTCACCAGGACCGCGGCCACCGATACCGCCCGCGAGACGCGAGAATGCGGAATCCTGACCGGCGATGAGCCGCGGCAACAGGTATTTCAACTGCGCCAGCTCAACCTGAATCTTGCCTTCTTTCGAATTTGCGCGTTGCGCGAAGATGTCGAGTATCAGTTGCGACCGGTCGATCACTTTCAGATCGGTTGCTTCAGAGAGCGAGCGTACTTGCGCCGGTGAAAGCTCGCGATCGAAGACGAGCATGTCGGCGCCGAGTTGCAGCGCGCGAATGATTATTTCATCGAGCTTGCCCTTGCCCAGCACGGTGCGCGGATCGATTTCTGAACGGCGTTGAATAATTCGATCCTGAACAATAACTCCGGCGGAAGCTGCCAGCTCGGCGAGTTCCGCCATCGACTCTTCCGCGTCCGCGACCGAACCGGTGGCGACGCCGACGAGAATCGTGCGATCGCGCATTTCCGCGCGGCGCGCGGTTTGGCGATTGCGCGCCATTTCTTCTTCCAGCGACTCGATGAGCGCGAGAAAGTCGAGATCCAACTGCGACGCGACGGTTGGTTGCAGGAACGAATACAGGTCGGGTGTGCTGGTGCTCTCGAGATCGCCCGCGTGCAACGGCAACAGGTGAGCGGCGCGGACCAGTCCCGGCAAACCCGTTTCGGTGTCCACGTCGATGGCCGCCATCAAATCCAGCCGCAACAGCGCCAGGTCGGTCAGGTCGTCTTGTGTCAGCGGCTCGCCGCGCAGGTGCGTGTGAACGCAGCGCAGGCCGCGAAAGCGCCCCGTAGCGACGCGCACGCGTTTAAAGTCAGGTAATTCGATGCCCCGGTTGTCGCCGACCATGACGTACTGCACGTGACCCTTGCGATCGATCAGTGCGCCGATTTGTCTACGGGTTTCGTGAGACAGCTCGCTGACCTGGCGAGCAAATTCGGGGGTGACGATCTGGCGAGGAGGTATGCGCCTGCTGTACAGCTTTTCTATGCGCCGGATCTGGTTCGGCTTTAACCCAAGCGTGTTGCCGAGAACGCTAGTAATAACGTGTTTCCTTCCTATTCCGGGCGCGAATTATAACATTGTCGATTGCCAATTGCCGATTGCCAATTGCAAATCCTCGGTTGACGGTTTGGCTACGAGGTTGGCCGGTGTTTGTCTAAACAATCGGCAATCGACAATCGGCAATCGGCAATCGTATGATGAACGGCTTTTATGAGTACACGGGCGAAAATATTGGGGATCGATCCCGCCTACGCGATTGCGGGTGGCGAGGTGATCATCGACTGCGTCGGGTTTGATACGCGCGATCCGCACGCGTGCGACGTGTTCATCGGCGACGTGCCGGCACAGCTTGTCGCGATTGGACCACGGCGCGTGCTGGCGATCGTTCCCGAAACAAAGGGCGGCGAGCTCGAAGTCAGGTTGGAAAGCGGTGGCGAACTCAGCGATCCCGCGCGGCTGACGGTGGCACGTAAACTCGCGGGCGATCTTCATCCGGTGGCGAACCCGGCGTTCGATCCGGACGATGGCGCGCTGTTCGTAACGCGTTCGGGATCGCGTGGTGAGGAACTGCCGGTCACGCTCTTCCGTATCGATATCAGCGGCGAAGTGAGCGAGTACTCGGGCGACATTCCCAATCCGACCGGCATCGCTTTTGGTCAGGATGGAGAGATGTTCGTCAGCAGCCGTCTCGAAGGCGTTATTTACGAAGTGACGCCGTTTAAAGAGGCGGTGGCGTTTGCACGAAATCTCGGAGTCGCTACCGGTATTGCTTTCGATCGCAGCGGCACGATGTTCGTTGGCGATCGCACCGGAACGATCTACAGAGTCAACGGTATTGGCGAAGAACGCGCGTGGACGCAACTCGAACCGTCCGTTTCTGCATTTCATCTCGCGTTCGGTCCCGACGACTCGCTTTACGTTACCGGTCCAACGGTCACGAGTTTCGATTGTGTTTGGCGAATAAATGCTGACGGCGAGACAGACATTTTCTTCAAAGGACTCGGACGGCCGCAAGGACTTGCTTTTGACACGGAGGGAAACCTGTACGTCGCTGCTTCGTATCGCGGGCGGCGTGGCATTGTTCGTATTGCGCCGGACGGTAGTGACGCCGAACTGGTTGTCGCCGGAGTGAATTTGATTGGTTTGGCTTTTAGTTCCGCGGGCGAGATGGCGGTCGTTTCGATCGACTCCGTTTACAGTTTGCCGGCGCAGATTAAAGGCACGCTGTTGCCGGGTTAAAGAGTTTACAAAAGAACTGTCCGCGTAATTTGTGGATGGTTTTTTGACAGTCACAGATCAGAATGCTAAGTTGGAGCGCGTTTGAACCCAGAATTACTAATTCCTCAACTAGTCATTTACATGGTGGTGCTGTTGCTCGCGATCTCAGCCCACGAGGCAGCGCACGCGTGGATGTCTTATAAGTTTGGTGACGACACGGCGCGACTGCTGGGCCGCATCACGCTGAATCCCACCGCGCACATCGATCCCATCGGCACGCTCCTGATACCGATCGTCGGTTTCATCGTGTCGGCAATGGGCGGCAACTTCTTTCTCATCGGTTGGGGCAAGCCGACACCTGTGAACCCGCTTCGCTGGCGTCGGAAAGATCTCGCGAACGTGATGGTGTCGCTCGCGGGTATTCTGGCTAACCTGCTGATAGCCACGATTGCCTTTACGATCTTCAAGGTGTTGCTGATGACCAGGCTTGGCGACGCGATTCCTGACAGCATGGTCGAGCCCGTAAGTCTTTTTCTGCGGCTCCTGCTGATAATGAACGTGTCGCTGGCGGTCTTCAATTTACTGCCTTTCCCACCGTTGGACGGCAGTAAGGTGTTGGAAACGTTCCTGCCGGAGAGTATGCAACCCGTCCTCGCGATGTTGGAGCAGTATGGATACCTCCTGTTAATGGTATTGATGTACATGGGTGTGTTCAGCTTGATTATGACGCCGGTGTACCAGTTCGTGATGTACCTCCTGTACCTTGGAGTCAGATGACAAAACGAATCTTCAGCGGCGCTCAACCGACCGGCAACGTTCATCTCGGCAATTATCTCGGCGCGTTAAAAAACTGGGTGGCTTTACAGCACGAGTACGAGAGTTTCTTTTGCATCGTGAACCTGCACGCGATCACGATGGGGCACGATCCGAAACAGCTCGCCGAAAGCACTCGGAACCTGACCAAGATTTATCTGGCCGTAGGAATCGATCCGCAGGTCTCGACCGTGTTCATTCAGTCAGACGTGCCCGAGCACGCGGAACTGACCTGGGTTCTGAATTGCGTTGTTCGTGTTGGGGAACTCGAGCGGATGACGCAATACAAGGACAAAGCGAAGCGCCAGGGCGAGAACGTCTCCGCCGGCCTGCTCGACTATCCGGTCCTGATGGCTGCTGACATTTTGCTTTACCACACCGATCTCGTACCGGTCGGTCACGATCAGAAACAACATCTCGAACTGACGCGCGATCTGGCGATCCGTTTCAATCGCGACTTTGGCGAGACGTTTCGCATCCCTGATGGTTACATTCCCAAGCTCGGCGCGAAGATCATGTCGTTGCAGAATCCTTTGAAAAAGATGTCGAAGTCTGACGACGATGCGAACGGTTGCATCATGATGATGGACGACGCCGACACCGTGTTGCGGAAGTTCAAACGTGCCGTAACAGATTCGGGCACCGAGATTCGCTTTGACGCGTCGCGGCCTGCGATAAATAACTTGTTGGAGATCTACCACCTGATCACGGGTAAGAGCCAGATCGAGACCGAGGAGCACTTCTCCGGAAAAGGCTACGCACAACTGAAAGGCGATTTGGCGGAAGCGACTATTGAATTTCTGAAGCCTTTTCAACAACGAGTGCGCGAGATCACTGACGCACAACTCGACGAAATCCTGGCCCAGGGACGGGAGAAGGCGAGCGCGATCGCGAGCGCCACGTTGCGAGAGGTTTATGAACGGACAGGACTGACGGGAGCACCCCGGCGATAACGCGATGAACGAAGAGAGTCCGGAAACAGTGGTGGAGACGGTCCTTCAGACGGATGGAAGGCCGGAGACGCTGAACGCGCCGGGAGAGGCGACGACGTCATTGAACGTCGCGGGCGCAATGCCGCACATCGTTACGGACGACGTCACGGACGATCTCAAGATCCTGCTCGGCGAGTTTGAAGGACCACTCGATCTGCTGTTGCACCTGATTCGTCAGGAACACGTCAGCATCTACGACATTCCGGTCGCGCGCATCACGGATGAGTATCTGCGTTACCTGCGCGTGATGCAGGAGTTGGACATCGCGGTCGCCGGAGATTTTCTGGTGATGGCGGCGACGCTGATCGAGTTGAAGACGAAGATGCTGTTGCCGCGGGATCCGCAGGCGGCGGCGCCGGAGGAAGAAGATCCGCGTGCGGACCTGGTGAATCAACTGCTCGAGTATCAGAAGTACAAAGCGGCGGCCAGTATGTTGTGGTCGCGTGCGACGGTTGAGCAGGCGGTTTTCAAGCGGGCAGAAATTGAGACGGACAAGAACAACCCGGAAGTCGCGGTTGGATTGTTTGATTTGCTCAAGGTGTTTCAGGACATTCTCGCGCGGCACAAAGAAGAGAAGTTGCTGGAGATCGAGCGTGAAGAGGTCACGATGGCCGAGATGCTCGAGCGTTTGCGTAACATGGTGATGTCGTCGGGTGAACTTAACCTGCGCGTGTTTTTTGAGCGAGCGCGATCGCGGCGTGAGTTGGTGCTGGCGTTTTTGTCGGTGTTGGAATTGGTGCGTACTACTGAAGTCAAACTGTTTCAGCGTGAAACTTTTGGGGACATCATTGCCCGGACGGTTAGCTAGTTCATGACAGAAGAGAACACAGATCAAAAACCGATCGAAAGTGCGGATGAGGCGGCGCTGAACGAAGAGGCGAGTCGCGAACTCGAAGCGATGGTCGCGGAAGTTGAAGCTACTACTGACGCGGCATCTGCGACGGGTGCGGAAACCGACGACACGCCGCTGTCCGC
>DATEHX010000430.1:0-24207 GCA_035279345.1 Pyrinomonadaceae bacterium
GGTTGGGTGGTGAGGCAATGGGCTTGGCCCCTGGTTCGGGCTAAGCCCCCAAAGATCATGGGCCAAAGGCCATACGAGGAGCCAAGCCCAACCTCTTTCTTGAACGTAACGGCGGGGCAGAGCCCCGCCTCACATCCGGCGGCGAAGCCGTTAAGCACTTTTCGGGCAGAGCCAACTCAACCTTGGGTTGTCTGGACAAGCTAAAGCTTTAACGAGAGGTAAACGCACATGCTGAAGAAGATAGCAGTCTTACTGGCGGCAGTTGGCTTGATCGCGATCGCGATCTTTGGTGTTCGATCTGTTTTCAGAAAGGAAATCACTAAGGTTTCAGTAGAACAGCCGAGCAAAGCAGACCAACGCATTGTTCGCGCGCAACAGTTAATCGAACGCACGCCAAACGCTGAAGCGTACAACCAGCTTGCAGCAGCTTACATGCAGAAAGCGCGGGAGACTTCCGACTTCTCTTTCAATGCGCACGCAAGTGAAGCAATCAATCAGTCGCTCGCGATCGAAAACGACAATTACGATGCACTCAAACTACGCGCGAAGCTGGAACTGACTTACCACCGCTTCGCGGAAGCGCTAGAAACTGCCCGTCGCGCGCAAAACTTTCGCAACGATGATCACGACGTCTGGGGACAGATCACCGACGCGCTCGTCGAGTTAGGCGATTACAAAGGCGCCGTGGAAGCGGCGCAAAGGATGGCCGATCTCCGGCCTGACAGTTCTGCTTACGCGCGAGTTTCATACCTGCGTTCATTACACGGCGACACTGAAGGCGCGATCGAGGCTATGAACCTGGCAGTCAAGTCCGCGGACCCGAACGATCCCGAGGGCGTTGCGTGGTGTCACGTGCAACTCGGAAATGAATTACTGAACGCCGGAAGACCCGAAGCAGCCGAACGCCAATTCGACGAAGCTTTGCAGATCTTTCCGAACCACCGTCTCGCTATCGAAGGCAAAGGACGCGCGAAGATAGCTTCCGGCAACTTCCAGGAAGCCATCGCGATCTACGAACGCGAACAGGCTAAGAATCCTTCTGCCGACACCGCCGCCGTGCTCGGCGATCTCTATACGAAATTCGGCAAGACCGACTTAGCCAAATCTCAATACGAACAGTTCGAGCGCCTCGAACGCGACAACGCGGAACTCGAAAGATCGTGGCGGCACATGATCAACTTCTGGTTGGACCACGACCGAAATCTTGTTGACTCACTTACTCTCGCAAACCGCGAATACGAGGCGCGCAAAGACATCTTCACCTGCGACACACTTGCCTGGGCGCTTTTCAAAACCGGCAAAGTGCAGGAAGCCAAAACACTCATCGACGAAGCACTGCGCACTGGAACCAAAGACGCTCGTATCAACTTCCACGCGGGCGTCATCTACAAGTCACTGAACCTCCGGGCGAAGGCTGTTCAACACCTTCGCCTCGGAGCAGCAATCAACTCAGCCTTCAGCCTCGCGCAAGCTGAGTCGGCAAAGCAGATGATGGGCGACTTAATTATTCAATGAGGGGCTTTTGGCTGAATGTGTTTTCTGGGTTACCGATTTGCTCTTCTCGGCTTGATTTGCTGAGCCATGGGCCACGGAAGTGCGTTTTCGCGAAACCGGGAGTTGCGGCTTCGGAGGTGGAGTTTGAATTTGTGCTCTCAGTGCTTCAACCTGTTCCGCGAGAAGCCGGTTCTGCACCAAAATCGTGTTCATCATCTGTTTGGACTCCACCTGCTCCTTCTTCAAATTCATGACAGCCATGTATGCTGGTACAGCAAATATTTCCAGTAATAATCCCAGGACAGTCAACGCTCCCGCGAAAAGGCACAGAGTTCGAAATTGTGGCGACAACGCTTGCGAGTCGATACTCAACAAGAGCAGCGCAGCAAAGGCAATTCCAGTTGTAGTGACAAGCGCGGAGAAAAACCGGGCCGACTGTTGAGGTGACTCCGGAGTAATCGGCTCCTGAGTTGACTCCGGGGTGATCGAAGCGACGGCTTCGCCCGTTTCGCGTCCCTCCGAGATGAGTCTGCGAATGTGTTTCAACAATTTCGACAGGCCTACCACCAAAAGCCCGATAGAACTGACGATGGAAACAATGGTCCTGAGATCGAAATCGAAATTCATTGGACCGTCCTCCGCTTCCACAGGAGCACGCAGTTAGAAGTTAGTGGACAATAAACGTGAGAAGAGGGCTATGTTGAAGGGTCGGACCTACCGGCTATGCAGCTTTAACATATTTAGCGCAACTAGTTGCTGTCGCCCCACTCTCGACTTTTATTATTCCATCGCGCGTCAATAACCTCAGAGCATTGCGAATATTTGATCCGGTGATTTCCTTGTGGGCGAATTCTTCGTCTTCGATCAATTTGGCAAGCAACTGATTCTTATCAAAAGGACCTGAGAACTGCTCAATTGCTCGTTTGGCAGCAGCAAGGACACCCCGTACACGCGCCTTTTTTATTTCGACCCGTTGCTCCGGTAAGGGCATCATCTTCAATTCCCCTTTCGGCGGGCCACTTTCGTCCTTCTTTATTAATGCGTCTAGAGCGTCTAAATGGAAAAGGAGGGTATTCACATGGAAAAGCTTTTCCTCGAGATCCTTCTTTAGGGCCAACAATTGGTCCCTCGGCATCGAGTAGTCGGGTAACGTGCCTTTCTGCATGCCTGCCATGTTAGTAGCGAGGTCATTAGCAAGTCAAGAATTTTAGTGACCGGTTGACTAGGCAAGAAGAGGGAGTTGCCGAGGCTTAGTGACGTCTTATCTTGCTCAGCCCCGGCAACTCATCCTTTAAACCGCGAGGTTCTTAGTGATTGGACGGGTGAGGCGATAACTCAGCAAACCACCGCCGCTCGAACCACTTCGTGAGTTCGAGCACCGGTGAAATCGTCAACGCGGCGGCACCGATAATGAGCCAGTCGTTCAGTGGCAGTGCGACGGTGCCGAACGTCCGTTCCAGAATCGGAATGTAAAGAATCAGCGCAAGCATGATCAGTTCCCACCCGATCGCCAGGTTGAGCCATTTGTTGGCGAACGGATTGCGCAACACTGAATGCCGATCGGAGCGGAAGTTGTACGCTTTGAAAAACTGAATCAGTACCAGCGACACGAATGTCATCGTCATCGCTTCCGCCAACGGACGTCCTGAGTTCAAAGCCCAAACGAAGAGACCGAGGTTAACAATCGCCGACCAAATACCACCGACGAGCATGAGCAACACAACCGGTCTCGTGAAGATACCGCGGCGCGGATCGCGCGGCGGCTGTTGCATCAACCCACGCTCGGGCGGATCGACTGCGAGCGCAAGTGCTGGCAATCCATCTGTCGCGAGATTAACGTAAAGAATCTGGACCGCGGTTAACGGCAGCGGCAAGCCTGCGAGAGTTGCGCCAGCCATCAGACCAATCTCACCGATGTTCGACGACAACAGATACATCAGATACTTTTTGATGTTACTGAAAATGCCGCGGCCTTCCTCCACTGCCGCGACAATCGACGCGAAGTTGTCGTCAGTAAGCGTCATCGCGGATGCTTCCTTGGAAACGTCCGTACCAGTGATACCCATCGCGATGCCGATATCCGCCTTCTTCAGCGCCGGCGCGTCGTTTACGCCGTCGCCGGTCATCGCAACCACTTGTCCACGATTCTGCAGCGCAGTTACCACACGAAGCTTGTGCGCTGGCGATACACGGGCGCACACCTCGATCGCCTCGACCTCGCGTTCGAGCTGCGCATCGTCCATAGCCTCCAACTCCGAACCGTTAACCACACGGCCGTTCTTGCTCAGTCCCAACTCTTCGGCAACAGCTTTCGCGGTCAGCGGATGATCGCCCGTGATCATGATCACTTTGATCCCGGCTTCTTCACACTTGCGCACCGCATCCTTCGCCTCGCTACGCGGCGGATCGATCATTCCCGCGAGACCGAGCAGCGTCATTTCGCTCTCGGCGTCTTTTAACGACGCCTGCGGTTTATAAGCCACCGCCAAAACGCGCAGCGCTTCGCCCGCCATCTGCCGCGCGCGTTCCAGCACTTCTGTCCGGCGCGTTTCATCGAGACGCTCGAGTCCTGCTTCCGTCAACAGCGTCGAGCACGACTGCACGATCACTTCCGGCGCGCCTTTCGCATACGCGACGACACCACCCGGTGTTTGGTGCAGCGTCGTCATGCGCTTGGTCTCCGCCGTGAATGGGATCTCGAATAGCCGCGAGAACTCCGCGTCGAGCGCGGGTTTGTTTAGACCAGCTTTCGCGGCCGCGACGACGAGTGCGCCTTCAGTTGGATCGCCTTTGACCTCCCACGTACCAGCACCATTTTTCTGCTCCACACGTGCGTCCGAAGCGAGCGCGCCCGCGCGTAACAGCGTCGACAAAGCTTCCGAGCCCACGACACCCGAACCGTTTGCCGAGAACGTTCCACTCGGTTCGTAACCCGTTCCCGAAACCTCGATCGTGTGTCCCGCGACGTAAAGCCGGCGCACCGTCATCTCGTCTTTCGTCAACGTGCCGGTCTTGTCAGAACAGATGACCGACGTGCTACCGAGTGTTTCGACGGCAGGCAGACGTCTGATCAGCGCATTGCGACGGACCATTCGTTTTACGCCGAGTGCAAGCGAGATCGTCACGACTGCCGGCAGTGCTTCAGGCACAACTGCCACCGCGAGCGCGACGCCAAAGATCAACATCTCGACAAACGGCTGACCGCGAAAGAGTCCGAGCACAACGATCACAGCGACAACGGCAAACGCCGCGCGAGCGAGCGACTTGCCGATGCGATCGAGATTCTTCTGTAGCGGCGTCTTCGCCGTGTCGACCTCTTCAAGCATCCGCGCGATCTTGCCGAACTCCGTCGACATACCAGTGGCCACGATGAGTGCACGGCCGCGGCCATACGTGACCGCCGTACCAGCGAACGCCATGTTTCGTTGATCGCCCGTTGGTAATGCGTCTTCCGGAAGCGCGTTTGAATGCTTTTCGACGGGAGCGGATTCACCCGTCAATGCGGCTTCGACTGTTTGCAGATTTATTGCTTCAGACAAACGCGCATCGGCAGGCACCTTGTCGCCGGTCAATAAAACGACGACATCGCCGGGCACGAGATCGCGTGCGGGAACGTCTTGGTCGCGTCCATCACGGATCACAGTCGCCGACGGCGCGGCCATTTCGCGAAGTGCTTCAATCGCCCGTTCGGCGCGAAATTCCTGGATGAAGCCGAGGATTACGGCGAACAGCACGATCACCGTGATCGCGATGGCCTCAACGCCGTGGCCGAGAAACGCGGAGAGTGCTGTGGCGAGCAGCAGAATAATGATGAGGACGTTTTTGAATTGTTCGAGCAATATGGTCCAAGGCGAGACGCGGGCCTGGGCCTGGAGTTCGTTTGGACCAAACTCCTCCTGCCGCCTTGCGACTTCTTCGGAGCTGAGTCCATTCGGACTCGACTCCAAACTTTTAAAGCTCTCTTCTGTTGTTAGTGTGTGCCAAACCGGACTACCAGATTTCGGCAAGCGAACCATTCTTGATCCTTTCGCGCGTCATGCAGTTAACAAGTAACGTCGCGCTAAAAGGAAAAACCTTTTGCGCGCGCATCAGCCGCAAAAGGTCTTGGTCGTGGAGCTGAATGTTGCCCTACCCGATGCGCCGGGGCCCAACGTTGAGCACCGTGTTGACGGCGGACCGGACCAGAGTGGGTGACCTACTCCCCTTTTTCGTACAGGGATTCTACAACCGATGATTGATTTTAGCCACAGACCTCACGGACGAACACACAAATCGCCGCGGTTTTCGTCCGTGAAATCCGTGGCTTAAACTGCCGTAAGAATGCGGATACTTTTAGTTGAGGATGAACCAAGCGCTGCGACGATGCTCGCCAAGGGTCTGCGCGAAGAGGCTTACGCTGTCGACGTCGCAGCCGATGGCGAAACGGCGTCGGCGCAAGCCTTTGTTAACGATTACGATCTCATCGTGCTGGACATCGTACTTCCGGGTAAAGACGGTTTTAAGGTCTGCCGCGAGTTGCGCGCAAACGGACTGACGGTTCCGGTACTGATGCTCACCGCGCGCGACGCCGTCGAAGATCGAGTCGAAGGACTCGACTCCGGAGCTGATGACTATCTACCAAAACCATTCGACTTCGAAGAGTTATTAGCTCGCGTCAGAGCGTTATTGCGACGCAAGCCGGCGTTGTATCCGGAAGTAATCACCGTGGGCGATCTATCGGTCCACACGCGCATGCGACAAGTAACACGCGCGGGACAAAGCATTGACCTAACGGCCAAAGAGTACGCGTTGCTGGAGTATCTAACGCGGCGCGCGGGCGAGGTGGTCAATCGCGCAGACATTGCGGAACACGTCTGGGACGAATCATACGATCCCTTTTCCAAGGTCATCGAAGTGTTCATTCAAAGGTTGCGCCGGAAAGTCGACGAAGGTCACGCGCTGAAGCTGATCCACACGCGGCGTGGCGAGGGCTACATGCTGACGACGAAAGAGACGGACGCTGATGATTGATACGGTCAGGGGACGTCTCACGTTGTGGTATGTCAGCGCACTCGCGTTGATACTTATTCTCTTCGGCGTCTCCGTCTACGTGATGCTTTCGCGCGCGTTGCACCGCCGTGTTGACGAGGGCTTACGTTCCACGATCGAAATCTCGATCACTTCACTAACTCACGACACGCAGGAAGGACAATCGCCACCAAGCGCGGCGCAAAGCACGGCCGCCGAGTTGTCGCATCCGCAACAGGCAATGATGATCTTTGACGATCGCGGCCAACTCCTCGCTACACATCCCGGCGAAGAGGATCTGCAAATTCAACTGCCGGATCGCACGACGATACCTGACCTAGACGTCTCGCTTTATACACTCGCGAACGGCAGTAACAACCACCGCATCGCCGTGCGCAGAGTCACCATACCTCCGGCGGGCACGCCTTACATCATTCTCGCGAGCCAGCCGCTCAAGCCCGTCGAAGACGAACTCGAATCGCTGCGCGAGATACTTTATTTCGCGGCGCCGGCCGTACTGCTGCTGGCAGGTTTTGGCGGTTGGTTTCTCGCGCGGCAAGGTCTCGCGCCGGTGACTGCGATGGCGCGCAGCGCACGTCAAATCGGCGCCGGCAGTCTCGATCAGCAGTTGCCGATCGTGAACCCACGCGACGAGTTGGGCCAACTCGCAACCACCTTCAACGATCTGCTCGCGCGTCTCAACGCTGCGTTCGAAGAGCAGCGCCGTTTCATGGCTGACGCTTCGCACGAATTGCGCAATCCGCTCTCGGTGATGAGTACAGCGGCCGGCGTAACGTTGAAGAAGGAACATCGCGAGGAAGAGGAGTATCGCGAAGCGCTCGGGATAATCGCCGAACAGACACGACGACTGTCGCGCATCGTGAACGACATGTTCATGCTCGCGCGAGCCGATGCGGGTCAGTATCCGTTACGCAAGCGGACGATGTATCTGGACGACTTGCTGGAAGAAGTCGCGCGCGCCGGTGCCGTTTTGGCTTCCGATAGAAAAGCCTCGGTGCAATTAACAAACCTGCCGGAAGCAGTCTTTCACGGCGATGAAGACTTGTTGCGGCAGATGTTGCTCAACCTTGTAGATAATGCAGTGAAGTTCACGCCGTCTGACGGATCTGTGACGTTGAGCCTCGAGCGTCGCGAAGATGAATATCTACTCTCGGTGATCGACGCCGGTCCGGGGATTCCGCATGAAGCTCGGCGTCACATTTTCGAACGGTTTTATCGTGCGGATAGAGTGCGGACGCGAGCTGAAGACGGTGGCGCGGGATTGGGTTTATCTATCGCGAGATGGATCGCTCGCGCGCACGACGGCGACATCGAATTGGACGATTCCAACGGAACCGGGACGAAGTTCATCGTTCGACTTCCCGCGCAAGGCGCTAAATAAGACATTCTGGCATTTACCGTGCGTTTACCTGAGTTCTGATACGTTCAAGGGGAAATGAAAAGGTACTTCCTGGATTTTGTTGTAATTCTTTTGCTGACGATGGCCGTTGTTGGCATGCCCGCCCGTGCGCTGCATGTAGCGGCTCCTGCTCCGATGACCGCCTTCTCCGGCGGCACATTTGAAGCCTCCGGTGTCGCGCAGGTCACCGGCACTAACGCGGTACTGTTTGTTGATGACGGGCGGCCGAATGAAATCTTCTGGATGCAACTCGGCGAGGATCGTAAGCAAACCGGCCCGATCAAGACGGTCGATATCGCGACGAGCATTATTGATCTCGAAGGTATTACTACTGACGGCGAATACTTCTACGTTGTCGGTTCGCAGTCGAAATCAAAAGGCGCGGACCTCGCCGGCCTCGCGCGCTTCAAGTTCGACGCGGCAAATCAACGCGTGCAAGGCACTGAAGCGGCCGCTGGACTCAAGAAATTTTTGGCGGATAATGTCACTGAACTCCGTGGACTAGAGAACACGAAATACAACGACGGCGGAATCAACGTCGAAGGTATCGCGTGGGATCCACAGAACAAGAGATTGTTACTGGGCTTGCGCTCACCCGTCGTCGACGGCCAGGCGCTGATCGTGCCTTTGAAACTGCGCGATCCAAAAGCTGCGTTCTCTTTTGATAACCTGGAGGTCGAAGGACGCAAAGCGATCAGACTCTCGCTCGGTGGCGCTGGAATCAGGAGCATTGAGTTTGACGAGTCGCGCAAAGCGTTCTTCATGATTACCGGTGCGGGACCGAATTCTGAGAAAATGGACTTCAAGATTTGGGAATGGAGCGGCAACGGCGCGGTGCCCACTCTACGTGAGATGGAAACGTTTGACCGCCGTCTCAAACCTGAAGGCATTACTCGTTTTGCAAACGGCGAGCGGGATTTTATCTTCATCGTGTTCGACACCAGCGGCTATGCCGCTACTGATTAACGAACATCAATTCCTGTAACCCGGCGTGAGAGGGCTTTCATGCGCAGGCTCCGTCAAGCAGTTTCCTCGGTGGCGGTCGTGCTCACACTTCTCTGTGCGACCGCCTCCGCTCAGGACGCAACTAATCTCACCGAGTTACCACGCTTTCAACAAGTCAGCGAGAAACTCTATCGCAGCGGTCAACCACGCGACAGCGGATTCACCCGGCTCCGCGAACTCGGAATCAACACGATCATCAATCTCCGCGGCGCAAGTAAGCAAACCAGAGCGGAAGAAGCGAAGCGCGCGCGCTCGGATTCAATTACTACAACGTTGCGCTTCCCAATTGGGGACGCCCGCAAGACACCCGTGTGACACGCATCATGGAGCTCATTGCGGCGCCCGAGAATGGCCGCGTGTTGGTTCATTGCAAAGATGGCGTGGATCGTACCGGCACGATCGTGGCGATCTATCGCATGACGCACGAGGGATGGACCAGCAACAAGGCGCTTGCAGAAGCGAATGCCAACGGCATGCGACGGACTCAATTCTGGATGCGCGACTACGTTGAAGACTACGGAGACCGCGTGGTAAAACTCGGCCCCGCAACAGCACTCAACCCGCCAAGTATTGACGACGCCTTCGACGATCACATCGGCGCCGGCATGCGTTTCGTGGAAAAAGGAACCTTCCGGGCGCGGAAAGCCACTCGCGGCTTTTTACGAAAGTTCTCCCTGCGATAATCTGTGTTTGACTGTGTCAATCTGTGGCACTAGAAATGTGGAGTTCGCGTGACGTTCCGAACACACATTTGCCATTTTTATGGCTCAGCGTGTCCCCCGCACCCGTTTCCATAATGAGCAATTTCCGAGAAGCACCGACAGTCGGTCGCATGCTGACCCTCGATGCGATGCGTGGAGGCGCGGCGCTGGCCGTTGTCACTTACCACGCGCTTGGGGTCGCGCCACACACGGCGTTGAGCGGATGGCAACACTGGTTGCCGCACATCACGTCGTACCTTGTTCATTTCGCGTTCGCGGGCATTTATCTTTTCTTCGTCATCTCCGGTTTTTGCATTCATCTGCACTGGGCCAAAGCACGCGCAGCGGGTGTTCACAATCCCGTAATCAACTTCTTCTACTTCTGGAAACGACGCGTCCGGCGCTTGTACCCTCCCTATTTCGCGGCGCTCGCCTTGTACCTGGTCTATCGAGCGTACCAAACTCCGGTTGAAGTCACGGGTTTCTACTTGTGGGACGTTCTGCTTCATGTGTTCATGTTGCACAACCTGGACCTGCGGACCACGTACACGATCAACGGCGCGTTCTGGACGCTCGCGATCGAAGAACAACTGTATCTCGCTTATTTTCTGCTGCTGTTTCTGCGGATTCGTTACGGCTGGACCATAACGCTCGTGTTGTGTTTTGCCGCGCGCGTTGCGTGGTTGGTTTTGAGCCGCGGTTTAAGCGAGTCGTTTGGATTCCACATCCCCGTCACGGAAGCAGCGGCGACGAACTGGTTTATCTGGGCGTTGGGTGCTTTAAGTGTCGAAGCAGCTTTAGGATTGATAAAACTTCCCGCGTGGTGTTCCAGGCTTTCGCTCGCGGGTCTGGCGATCGGTTGCGCAATGGCGTTGGCCCAGATCCTGCCGCTGACCGATCAATCAGGCTGGATACACGATCTTGGCTGGCTGATAATGCACCCTGCGTGGGGTGTGGGGTTCTTCATCCTCGTAAACTACGCGGTCGCGGCTGAGCAGCGCTGGCGGTTGAAGTCTTCGGCTGGTCCGCGCTGGATTCCGGCACTCGCATCAATCGGGCTCATCTCGTACTCGCTCTATCTAACGCACTCGTTTGTGTTGATGCACTGGTACTGGTTTGGCTTCACCAGACTGCACATCCTCACTATTTCATTACTAATACTCACCCCGGTGTCGGTCCTGTTTGCGTGGCTGTTCTTCCGTCTGTTTGAACGCCCGTTCATGAACTCTGCGGCAACGAAACGTCCAGCGAAACCGGCTCCTCTGGTTGAAGAAGAAATCGGTTTGACCCACGAAATAGTCAGGGAAGTGGCTTAATCAAATGCCCTCCCGCGTCTGGGCACGAGAGGGCATCTTCAAGTGCTGGTCCGGTTACTGCTTGTCGTAAACCGCAACACTCGTGATCTTCTTGCCTTGCGAATCGGTTGCGGTGACTGTGACTGTGCGAGACTTGCCGTCTTGTGAAACGACGATGCGGCCGGTGAGTGTTATCTGCCCACCTTTCTTGCCGGTGAGTTCCAACGTGTGCTTATCGATCATCTTGTAAACGCGCACGTCGGAAGTGGCGTCGCCGGTTACCGGATAATCTTTGCCGTCGAATTTTCCGGTCCATTCATTGTGAACGGCGCCGCCGTTTTCATCGACTCCATCGACTGTGACCTTGATCTGATCGCCAGCCGCTTCGTAAACAACTGTGTGGTTCCTCGCTTTGCCTGCGAACTTTGATTTGGCCTCGTTGAGTTTCCAGGTGCCCATGTTCGGGTTGTCCTGAAAGCCCAGCGCCACGCTCACAAAAACGAGGGAGATTGTTAACGCAATCGCTTTTGTTTTCATCTCGTCCTCCTAAATAAGAGTCTGAGAGGGTGTGGGCGCATTCTATGCCTGTTGGTGCTTTACCTCAACGTTTGTGTCACCACAAAAGGCACAAGAGGGGTGTTAACGACGTACGCGCGGGCGGGCGTAGGTGAGGCGGACGGTGACGAGGAAGGGCGCGTCGGATTTGATCGCGGGGTTGTAATAGATTGTCTGCGGCACCGGCGCGTCGCGGCTCAGGAGACGCGCGGAGATTGCGCTCGCTTCCCTTTCGGTTTTGGTCCATGTCTGGCCTGCGCCGCCGGTCAGTTCCAAACGTCCCGGCGGACCACCCCACGACTTCTCCCACGCCGCTACTTGTGCTACCGAAAGCGTCTGCGCACGATCCGTGATCTGAAGCCCGTCGAGCGGAGATTTGGTGACGATGAAACTCAGAACTTCGGCGGAATGATCGGTGCGCGTGCGTCGTAACGTCAGATACGCGGGACGATCGGTCTGTGCGGGAATATCGACAAGCAGGCCAGACTGCACGCGGTTGTCGCCGCCACGCGTGCGGGTGGTTGGGAAAATAAGATGCGGTTCGCCTAACGTCCCGTCCGCGTACTGCTCGCGATCGACGACGTACAAATAACCTGTACGCGCGGCTTCGATAGTCAGACGCACACGGTCGCCTTCGGCGAAGCGCGTACGGCTCGTCACACGTTCGGCGATCCACGCTTCATCGCGTTCACTCTCATGAACCACGATCCGCTCGCCCTCAACATCTTCATCCGCTGGACGCAGACGCCAAACCGTCACACCGACGACGGTATCTGCTGCGACGCCATTGGGCGGGATGGCGCGAGTCGCAACGCGGTAATCGCGCGCACGGCCACGCTGGTTCACACGTTTCGTATTCTTGCGTCCGGGACTGAAAGCCGTGTCCCAAAGATTCCTGGTCGTGTCTTCCTTTTGCCCGAATGATGAGGCGGCAAAAGAAAAAAGCAAGCAGAGTACAACAGCACTAACCACTAAGTCATTGAAAAGTTTGTGAGATCGCACCGTCATGGCTTTTGTGCTTCTTTGTGGCTATCGCCACTCGCCCTGCTGAACGAACGCCGCCCAGTAATAAGGAGAACGCCAACCCTTCTGCCGCCACATCTCCAACTGCGCCGATCGCAGCGCAGCGGCCGGGCGTTGACCGTTCTTGATCATCCCCGTGTAAAGTCGGCCCATTAAATCTGCCGTTCCTCGATCACTCACGCTCCACAAACTGACAATGACGCGCGGCGCGCCGGCGTACATAAAACCGCGAGTCAGACCTACCAGTCCCTCACCGCGTATTTCGCGCCCCAAACCCGTCTGACACGCGCTCAGCACGACGAGCTCCGCGGGAAGTTGCAGGTTGTAAATCTCCTGCGCACGCAAAAAACCATCACGCGCCTGCCCGCGTTCATCAACCAGCGACAACACGATCGCGGAAAGCCCGGGCCTCTCGCTGTCGATGTAGCCGTGCGTAGCGAAATGAATGTAACGATACTCGCGCAACTCTCCGCCGAGAGCGGCCGCACGCTGCGCATTGAAGTCAACCGCTTTGAGATTCTCACCGTGGGGCATGACCGACAGGATCCGATCCGCCTCTTGCCTCGTGTACGGCAAGCGCGGAATGCGAAGCTTCGCTTCACCGTCGCTCAAGTGTTCGACGATTCGTGTGGCGTAAAAGTCCGGAACGCGCGGTTGCTCGCGAATGCCGCTGTTAACTCGCGGATCGGCGACGTCAAACACCGGATCGGCAATGACCGCGATATCCCGCGGCGCCGGCTTTCTTCCCGCTCGCTCCCTTCGCTGCACCGCGAGCGCCGACGCCGACGCGAGAGTCACGATTTCATGCTTAACAATCAAAGGCTGGTAAGTGGAACGCGGAACAGGCAGCATCGCGAACGGAATGTATTGCAGCATGCCGTCCGCGACGACGGCCAAACGCTTCGTGCCCAACTCCGCGGCGACTGGTCCAAGCACCATCTCGCCCAGGGCTGCCGCAGCTTTCGTCAACTCCGAATCCGCGCGCTGGATTCGTTCGCGTTTTTGCGCTTCACTCTCGTTCCCTTTCTTAACGCTACGGGCACGCACGAGACCGTAAACCCGCCGCGCTGACTGCTCGATCCGCTCACGCGCCGGCAGTTCGTAACTCTTGTACGAACTCGCCGTGATGGCCCACAGATAGCTGCGCTCGGAGCCCAGCGAGTATTCCAGCAACATCGTGTCGCGATCGAGCAACTGTTGCTGCACTTCGCGCAAAGCGAGCGTACTCGGCTGCGTGATCGCGGCGTAGCGAGGGCTGCGGCGGCGAATATCTCCCTGAACCTGCTCATACTCGTTCTCAAGCGCGCTGACTTCTCTCTTCAACACCGCAACCTGCTCGTCAGTGTTTCGTTGCCCTCGCAAACGCATCAGGCGTTCGGCCTTTGCGTTGAGCACTTGCGAGAGATCTCGCTCGCGAGCGAGCAACGCCGGATCGACACCCTGCCGCAAATCGACGCCCGACTCCACCAACATCTCCCGGAAACCACGTGCGCGGGCACGTTCGCTGATCTGAAACGCCGTCGCGTCATGGCCCGCATTCGGATCGCGCCGGTGCATGAGCATCAACAGATCGGTATAAAACTCGTAAGCGTTTTGCTTGGTGGCGAGATAGGAAGCGCGCAGTTGGCGGCTGCTGACTTGAACACGCATCGCCTCGACAAGAGCGATCGTCGTTTCGATTTGCTGGCGTGCTTCGGCGAGATTGCCGCGATCGCGCTCGGCACGTGCAAGTGCCTGTCGCGCCCATGCTTCATCGCGCTTCGCGCCAAGCGACTCAAAAACGGAAATGGACTGCGTGTAGTTTTCCGCCGCTTCCTGTAAACGTCCTGAAAGCGCGTGAATGTTTCCGATGAGAACCTGCGTGACGGCTTCGAGCCGCCGATCACCGACCGCGCGAAAAAGTTGAAGTGCCTGCTGGTGATGTTCGAGAGCCTTATCGGTTTCGCCGCGCGAAGCATAAATCTCTCCCGCGGCATTGAGCGTGACTGCTTCACCGCGTCGATCACCTGCGGTGCGGCGGAGTGGAAGCGCGCGCTCGTAATAGTCGAGGGCCTTTACCGGTTCATCGATCGCGGCATACGTGTAGCCGAAGTAGTGGAGCGAATTGGCTTCGCCAGCCACGTCCTTCACCTCGCGCCGCAGTTCGAGAGCGCGTTGCAAGTGTTCGAAAGCCTGCGCGGGATCGCCGAGGATGCGATAGACGATTCCGATATTGTCGAGCGTGTCAGCCTCGTGCCGCTTGTTGCCGCTCGCTTGGCGTAGCGGCAATGCCTGTTGGTAATACTCGAGCGCCTGCTGCACCTCGCCGAGGTTGAAATAGATGACGCCGATGTTATTGAGCGTGTCGCCCTGGCCACTGTTGTTGTTCAGACTTCGCCACAGTGGAAGCGCTTGCCGGTAATAATCAAACGCCTTCTGCGGCTCACCGAGAATGTCGTAAACGCCGCCGATGTTGTTCAGCAGCGCCGCCTCGAGGGCGAGGTATTCGAGGGCTCGACTTAGCGGAACAGCCTGCACGTAATAATCGAGCGCCTTTGTCAGTTCGCCTGTCGCGTGATACCCGAGCGCTGCTGTATTCAGGGTGAGGACTTCCATTGGACGGTCTTCGAGCGTCCGAAAGATGGGTATGAGTGCTTCAAACCTTTCCAACGCCGCACGGCGCGCATCGCCGGTTGGTTGTCGCGCGAGCTTTTGTGCTTCGCGGAAATCACGCTCGGCATCCGCTCGCATACGATCGGCGGGCGCCGGCTCGCGCGATGCTTCGAGTTTGATCTCATAATTGCCCGGCGGTGCACTCTTGTTCGGCGCGCGTACTTCGACTGAATACTCACCCGCTTGCGCGACCACCGCGGAAATCGGCTCCGGCCCACGATTCCCGTTAGGGCTGTCGACCTCCATCAGGCGCTCTCCGTTCGGTGCAATCAACGCGATAGCCACATCAATTCCCTGCTGCTCGACGACAACGCGGACGTATTGACCGGCGGTTAACGCGAGACGAAAGCGGTGTGTCTCACCGCCCTTCATCTCGCGCTGAAGAGGCACACTCAGAGCCAGCGCCGGCGAGTCGGCTTGCGCCGCACGCACACCGGGACCAAACACGGCGAGCAGACAGGCGAGTGCACGCAACGTCGTCCTGCGCCGGATGTACGGTGCGTGCGTCACGCCGAACAAAGCCTCTCCGCGTAGATCGTCAGGCCGATCTGAAGGATAGATCATCCTCAGTAGGGACCGGGCTGACCGGGTTGGGCCGTGGCCGACCACGTCCCCACCTCTTCCATGTGATCAGATCCTTCTCTGCACGAAGGACCATCTATCGTCCCGCCCATCGTCCCTGTGTTGGTATCAACACTGCCGGTGAACGTGTAAATTTTTGGCGGCAGCAAATCGAGAATAATCGTGAACTTTACCTGCGGAGCGGGATCAAACCTCGCGTCGTGCAGATCGCGTTTGAGCAGTTGATCGGGTCCTGTAAGGTCGGCTACGGATCCGCGGAGGGTACCCGTAGATTCCTCGCGCGTGATATCAAGAGTGTTCAGTGCATTCAGTTCCGCGACACACGACAAAACGGTGAGTGTCCACGATCCGACCACTTCAGGGAGAGTTTGCGCTGCGCCGACGGCAGATGACATTGGCTGACTCATAACGTCCTCCTGACTTTGTTTGAGTTTCAGAAATAGAAGCGAACAGTTTCCGGTTTCGACGAGCGGCGAAACCACTGTCATCTCTGAGTGCGAAAAAAGGAGATCGATCCCCTCAGTTGGCAAACGAAAAAGTTTTCGGGAACGTGAGTCTCCGAGTTTGAGTACCGCGCTTTGAGTTCAAGCGGGGTTGCCAGTTCAACGTTTTGAGTTCGAGCTTTAGCTTGTCCGGCCAAAAGCCGTCTAAGGCGGAACTCAAAACTCTAATGTGCCCTGTGTTCGTGAGTTAGTGATGTTCGAGCTTTACCAGGTGCGCGAGTATATCACCGCTACCGTTGATGACAACTTCTTTTTGGTTCTCGTCGCGCTCTGCGACTGGTGGCGTATCGCGGCGTGTTTCGAGCAGACTTTTTATCTGTGCGTTCAATTCCGGAGTCTTGATAACGCCGATGTCGCGCGTGTTTGCAAAACTCTCAAGACCTTCCAACAGCGGGACAGCCTGAGCTGACCAAACGAGCCACACCTTCTCTGTTCCGCGCTTCTCGTCAAAACGAAACCAACTCTGTTCGGGAATCTGAAGTTCCTGGTTAGCTTCGACTCCGGAGAAGCCGTTGTTTGCCGTCGGCGATGGAAACAGGATGGTGTAGAGGGGCGCTTCGGGTGTTGAGGTGAGGTGTTCGTTCAGAATGTAGAGATGACCAGTGTGCGCGCTTTTGATGTGTAGACGGACGCGATAGTCGGGTTCGAAGTTGATCTCGGCGCGTGGACGGAATGGTTCTTCGTACGGTTTGCCGTCGCGGTACTTTTGCACGAGCAGCCAGTAGCTGAGGCGGCGTTGTGGTGCGGGCGTGTTGACTGTGGTTGTCGTAGGCGTTGTGGTTGATTTCCACCAGACTCTCGCGCCGATACCAAGACTTGCTATTAGTAGTAAACCACACACCAGAACCACGGCGGGACGCTTCAGTTGTGTCCGCGCAGGTTTTGTTTGCGAAGTTGGGCTTGTGTGCGATTCCTTTAGTGCTGAAGCAAACTCTTCAACCGTCTGAAATCGATCTTCACGTTCTTTCTGTAAAGCTTTCGCGATCGCACGGACCAACTGCTCCGTCACATCGCTGCCGGCGGTGAGCGGCTCCGGTGCGCGTTGCAGAATCGCGGCGAGAACGTCGCTTCGCGTTGGACCACCGAACGGCACCCGCCCCGCGAGCATCTCGTAAACAACAACGCCGAGGCTCCAGATGTCCGTGCGCGCATCCACCGGTAACCCGCGCGCCTGTTCCGGCGACATGTAAGTGATCGTGCCGAGAATCACGCCCGCTGAAGTGTACGCAGTCTGCGTCGTCGCATCTTCTTCAGTTTGATCTGTCAACGGGGTGGATTTGGCGAGACCGAAGTCGAGCAACTTAACGTTGTCTGCAACGTCGAGCATGATGTTTTCAGGTTTGATGTCGCGATGGAGAATGCCGTGCTGATGTGCCTTCGACAAAGCGCTCGCCACCTGCAGCGCGACATCGAGCGCGGCACTGCGTTTTAGTGGTCCATCTTTCAAACGCTCGCGCAAGGTGACGCCTTCGACGTACTCAGCGGCGATGAAATGCATCCCGTCTGCTTCTTCGATCTCGTAAATCGTTACGATGTTCGGGTGGTTGAGTGCCGAGGCTGCGCGCGCCTCGCGTTTGAAGCGGCCGACGCGTTTGTCGTTCGTGGAGGATTGGAATAACACTTTGAGCGCGACCTTGCGTCCGAGCCGCGTGTCGCGCGCGAGGTACACGGCGCCCATGCCGCCCACGCCGAGCAGAGATAACACCTCGTACCGGCCGATGGATTTTCCTATCAGCGGGTTGGGCGACGCTTCTTCGGATAACAAGTGTGTTTCGAAACCGTAAACGGGTGAGTCGAGAAAGTCGCCGGACTGTTCGTGCGCAGCGATAAGCGCTTCGACCTTCGCGCGCAGATTCGCGTCAGCACCGCAAGCCTCGTCGAGGAAGTTCGCACGCTCTGCTTTTGGACGCTCCAATGCAGCGTGGAACAGTTCGTTGACGCGGCGATAAAGCTCAGGGGTCATGAGGACCATTGCTCTCGAAGTTTGCGTGACACTCGTAAAGCTAGCCGCCGAGCTCAACACGAAGCCACGCGCGCGCCATTTTCCATTGCCGTTCGACGGTGGCGTGTGAAACGGACAGGACCTCGGCTGACTCTTCGATCGTCAGTCCACCGAAAAAACGTAGTTCGACAATCCGGCTTTGCTGCGGATCGAGTTCATCCAACTTGTGCAAAGCGAGATTGAGCGCCAACAGATCGACGTTCGACTTACTGGCGATGCGATCCGCTTTGCTCAACGACAAGCTGTAATGCACGCCGCCTCTTTTCGCAGCCTGCCTGACGCGCACGCGATCGACCAGAATGCGTCGCATGAGCCGCGCGGCGATGCCGAAGAAATGCGCACGGCTCTGCCACTTGATTTCGGACTGATCTATGAGCCGGAGAAAAACCTCGTTGATGAGTGCGGTTGGTTGGAGCGTGAGTTCGTGGCGTTCGCGTCTGAGATAACTCGCAGCCAACTTGCGCAACTCTTTGTAGACCAGCGGCACCAACTCCTCGAGCGCATTCTCCTCACCACTGCTCCATCTCTCCAGTAATCGCGTGATGTCAGGCGAAGTGTGCATGGCAATCGGTTCTCTTCCGTAGTTCGGAAGACGGCAGCGGTGATGTCCTTGAGTGTGAGCGCTGGAATTGCGTGTACCGGCGGTAGAAAATACTCGAAACGCTGGGGAAGTTCAATATTTTACTGGGCGCTTAGTCGCGCGATCGATCTTTCAATGTTATCGCGAGCCTGCTGTTCATAACGGTCCCTAAACAGTCGTGTGTTGAAGATGAAGGAACGCGCCAGAAGATGCTGTAAAATTCGCCTCCTCTCTTTTTCTGAAGACCGACTCGGGAACCCAAAAATACTCATCTCGAACCTGTTGCTCGTATTCGTCAAACCTTTCGGAAGGTGTGCCGAGAATTAAGAGGTCCACATCGACTAGCACCTCTGCGTCGTTTACATCAGGCACTGCATCATGCCGCGTCGCCATGATGAGTTGAGCGATGCGGTCTGCCGATTCTACGGACCCTCTCGCGTCCAGCACTTTTCTTCGCGCGAGTTCCGCGCTCTCGGCCTCGTTCTGATTTGACCGCGTGTCATAGATCGCATCGTGAAACTAGAGTGCGATCTCTACTTCGGCTGGGTGTTGTGCGAGAGTGCGGACTTCCGCCAACTTCTCGAAGCACTCCTCGAGATGGCGAACAGTGTGGCACTTGCGATGCGGCTCGGATTACCTGGCGAGAATGTCTTCAAAGTCGTGAAACAAGGCCGGGGTGATCGCAACGCCCAATTCGCTCCACGAGTTTCTCCACTGATCCTCCAGTTAGCAATTCTTCCCGTTGGCTTACGTCAAATAGCAACTCGGGAGTGCTGCTCAATCCGCCGAACTGCTGCTGGTGCATAGACTCGCTCACCACAGTCAGCACACTCATAAAATGCTACCGCCGGGGCAGAGTATCGCCGCCCTCGGCGAGTTCCCGTCACGGTTTTGCGAACTCTCTCAAGGTCTTTGTTGCCGCAAGCTGGGCAAGCAGTTAATTTCAGCCTGGTATGCATACGCTATTGTTTTATAGCTCGTTAGAGGAACAAAAAATCGTGACCAGTACTAAGCTCACACGCGTTACCTCTACCATCGTGAAAGCGCGTTACATTACATGGCGGGTTGAGTTCTTCGAGAGGCTAAAGGATGATACGCACTTTGGCTCATTGTACGAATAGGAGGTCGCACGGTGCCTGCGCTATGGCCACCGACAACATTTGTTCGTTTCGTCAAGACGATTGCGTCCAGCTCAAGAACTGCCCTTGTCCAAACTGATGCGGGCCCCACATATCTCAAAGCGATAAACAATCCAGAAGGCCCGCATGTTCTCGCCTGCGATTTGTTCGGTACACAATTGGCCCGTCGATTCGGTTTGAGAACGTTCGAGGTCGGAACATTGATACTGACCGATGTTGATGAGATTCCGTTGAATGGTGCTATTGCAGAACCCGGTCCGGCTTTCGTGTCGCGTGGAGAAGAAGGAATCACCATGGGTGGTTATGAAGCCCTAGCGGATGTTGATAATCTGGACTGCTTACTCTGGATCGTCGCATTCGATACGTGGCTAAGAAACTGTGACCGATACAGTCCGGGTTTTGGTTCCGCGGGGGAACCGAGGATAAACCTCGACAATCTGTTTCTTTCGACAGAAGCTGCGCCGGATGGTAAATTCATACTCAAGGCAATTGACCATGGTCATATATTTACTTGTGGCAGGCCGCTCTCACCGCGGTTAGTTGATATCGATAACGTACAAGACGATCGAATCTACGGGCTATTTCCCTCTTTCCACGGACATCTTACTTTAGAACCGATGGAAGCTATTTTGGAATTCTTCAAAGATGTGCGATCACATCTCTGGGAGGACTTGCTAACCGGCATTCCTCATGAGTGGCACGTCTCAGACGACGCAAAGCGGGCAATCGATCAGTTCCTCTTGAATCGCGCGCGTTATCTGGCAAACCACTTCCGCGAAATGTTTATGAGACAACTGCCCCAAGGAATTCTTGACTTTGACTTAGTTGGAGAGGACGAAGATGAGCACTAATCCGTCAAAAGGGTACTACTCGATTCTGCAATTTGTGCCCGATCTTGAGAAAAGCGAAGGAGCGAACATCGGCATAGTTCTCTTCTGTCCTGACAAAGGATACCTGAAAGTGCAGACCTCCAACGGGAATGACCGTGTTCGGCGTTTCTTTGGACCTGAAATTGATTTGGATCTTGATCTGGATCGAATCAATGCTTTTAAGGCAGCCTTCGAAGAGAGACTAGAATTTGAGGCCTCGAGACTTAAGACTCGTGAAGATTTCCTTCAGTTTGTAAACACCCGAGCCAATCAACTCTTGTTGACAAGCCCACGACCCATCAAGGTCTTTGAACCAGACTCTGATTTGGCGCGACTCTTCGAGTCTCTGGTAGGTGGCCGAAGAAAACCGCGCCTCTCAGCACTGTCGAGCCGTGAGGAACTCAAACAAGAGTTCGCGCATCGGTTAGTTGAGCGTGGTATTGCAGACCGCGTGCAGCGGGATTTGTCAGTCGAATCAGCGCTCCTGGACCGTACTTTAGTGTTTCCCTTTGCTTTTAGAAATGGTCGGATAAATGTCATTGAACCGGTTTCCTTCGAAGGAAGTAAGAAAAGTAATATCGACCGTGCGTGTCAGCTCGCCGTTCAGGGCCAGGACCTAATCGGTCGGCCCGACCCCATCCAACTCAACGTATTAGGCAGCTTCGATCCTCGGCAACCGGAGGCTCTCGAACATGTTCGTGAAGTACTAGGCAAGTACGCGGTGGCTTATCATAGTGCTAGTGATATGAACGAGCTTGTCGAGTTGGTAGCGCGAGCCGCTCATTGAAGTGCAACACGTTGACGTCATAATCATAGGCGCGGGGTTGTCGGGCATTGGGGGTGCGTGTCATTTGAAGATGGCGTGCCCAGGGAAGAGTTTTGTAATTCTCGAAGGGCGCGAGGCGATTGGTGGGACGTGGGATTTGTTTCGGTATCCGGGGGTGAGATCCGATTCCGATATGTTTACGCTCGGGTATCGGTTCCGGCCGTGGCGTGAATCGAAGGTGATGGCGGATGGGCCGTCGATTCTTAACTATATTCGCGATACGGCCGCTGAGTTCCGTGTTGATAAGGCGATTCGTTACAACCATCGCGTGCGGCGCGCGGAGTGGTCGTCGGCTGAGGCGCGATGGACGGTCGAGGTCGAGGCAGGTCACAACGACACCAACACTGGGCGCGACACGATCGAAGCAAGGCAAAACGGGAGCGGGAACGGAACCGAGAGCACGCTTGTCCAGTTCACGTGTAACTTCCTCTATCTCTGCACCGGCTACTACGATTACGAAAGTGGTTACACACCAGAGTGGCCGGGCGTTGAAGGTTTCAAAGGAAGCATAGTTCATCCGCAGAAGTGGCCCGAAGATCTCGATTACACAGACAAACGTGTCGTGGTGATCGGGAGCGGTGCGACGGCGGTAACGCTCGTGCCGGCGATGGCGGAATACGCGAAGCACGTGACGATGCTACAGCGCTCGCCGAGTTATATCGTTTCGCGGCCTGAGATTGATCAGGTGGCGAAGTGGTTGAGGCGGTGTTTGCCGGACAAAGTGGCGTATGCGGCGGCACGGTGGAAGAACGTGCTGAACACACTTTTCTTTTACAACCTCGCGCGAACGAGACCTAACTTCTTCAAGTGGATGATTGCGCGTGGCGTGCAGAAGCATCTGCAAACGGAATACGACGCGAAGCATTTCACGCCTCGCTACAACCCGTGGGACCAACGCATGTGCTTCGTTCCGGACGCGGACCTTTTCAATGCGATGCGCAGCGGAAGCGTTTCCGTCGTTACCGATCACATCGAAACCTTCACCAAAACCGGTTTACAACTCAAATCGGGCAAACATCTCGACGCCGACATCATCGTCACAGCCACAGGGTTAGTCATGAAGCTCTTCAGCGGCATGCAACTCTTGGTCGACGACGAGCCAGTGGATCTGCCGAAGACGCTCGTCTACAAAGGCATGATGTTCAGCGACGTACCCAATCTCGCTTTCGCCATCGGCTACACAAACGCATCGTGGACTCTCAAATGCGACCTCACCGCCGAGTACATGTGCAGACTCATCAACCACATGGACCAGCACGGCTACACTGTCTGCACTCCGCGTGTGAACGATCCCGACATCGAAGACGAACCCGTGATCGACTTCAGCTCCGGTTACGTCCTGCGCGCGCTACACACACTCCCGCGCCAGGGATCGAAACCACCGTGGCGCTTGCACCAAAACTATGTCAAAGATCTTTCGATGATGCGCTACGGACGTGTCGAGGATGGCACGATGGAATTTGGCACGGATGCACGCAGACAAACACGGATACGTATATAATCAACTCACAATGACAACCAAGGATCCACTCGCGACTTCGGGACTCCCCCCTCTAAAGCCTCAGGATGTCCCGAAAGAGGGTCAACCGGAAGGACCGCAATTCTTAATACTCGTTGTCGACGACGCCGCCGATAACGTCGCGATGATCAGCCTGGCGCTCCAACAACAGGGATATCGAGTTGTGACCGCCACTAACGGCGAGGATGCCATCACAGTCGCCGAGCAGACCATACCAAATCTGATTTTGATGGACATAAACTTGCCAGAGCTCGATGGCCTTGGCGCGACACGCAGAATCCTCGACAACGAAACACTACGCGGCGTGCCCGTGGTCGTCGTTACCGCGTTTGGCACTGAAGGTTTTCAGCGCGCCGCGTACGATGCAGGCGCATCGGGCTATTTAACGAAACCTATCGATCTGGATCGCATGAACCTGCTAATCGCCCGGCTACTCTCGCCCGAAGGTTCCGGCAGTCTTGTGAAATAGAGCCACAGACGAACACGGACAAACACGGATCGATCAAAGAAAAGAGTTAGACCTTTCGCCCTTTGACCGTCTGCCCGTTTGGAAGCGTCACGGTAATTCCTGTCACTTTGCCGCCGGCGTCTCTTTGGAAACTCACCTTGCCGCCAACTGCCGGTGTGAATGTATCGGCCGTTGCTTCAGGCACCAGTTCGACGCGCCCACCGCCGGGATCGATCGCGATTAACTTATCTGCCTCCTGCCTGATGACAAGTACGCCCATTGTTCCGCCGTCGTAGCTGCCGACGAACGCGGCAAACTTTCCATCGCTAGCAGCCGGCGTGACAGGCGACGGCTTCGCAACCGGCGCGGGAAATGCCGAACCTGGCTGCGGTAACGAAGCGATCGACACCGCACTCGACTGCGACTGCGCTCCCGGATGAACCGGAAACACCGGACGCTTGGGTACAACCAACGGATTCTTCGAAATCTGCACCAGCGCGACATCCACCGCTTTCTCAAGCTGCGGATCGCGCCCGGCGATCACATCAGCCGGCGTGATCTCAACGTCGAAATCAGGAGACACACCG
>DATEHX010000431.1:0-3841 GCA_035279345.1 Pyrinomonadaceae bacterium
GGCATCCTTGCGCGCCGCGTGATCTGTTGGAAGGGGAAGGGCGATCAACTCAAACTCGGCGAACGTTTCGGCATGATCAAGTTCAGTTCTCGCACTGACATTTTGCTGCCCGCGAACGTGAAGGTCACGGTTTCAGAAGGCGATCGCGTGCGTGGCGGCATAACCGTAATTGGGAGGATCTCCTGACTATGGCAGACGAAGATCACGACCGGCCAAATCCTCCCCGGCGCGGCTTACGCAAAGGGCTTTATCTGATCCCGTCGGTGTTCACCGCGGCAAATATCGGCATGGGATTCTTCTCGGTGATGGCGTCGCTGCGCGGTTTTCAGATACTCGGCAGTGCGAATCCTGACATCGCGGCAGCGGGGTCGCATTTTGACAGTGCGGCTGTGGCGATTGGTTGGGCGTTGTTGTTTGACATGCTCGATGGCCGTATCGCGCGTTTGACCAGGACCACTACGGAGATCGGAATTCAACTCGATTCGATTGCGGATGTGGTGACGTTTGGCATTGCGCCGGCGGTGCTCGCGTATGTTTGGGGTTATGGCGCGAGTCTGACGGAAGGCAGCGATCTGCACCGGCTCGCGTGGTTCTTGTCGTTCATGTATTTGATGTGCGGCGCATTTCGTCTGGCGCGTTTCAACGTTCAGGCGTCGCGGCCGCGGATCATCGCTGAAGGAACGCCGAAAGTCGATAAGAAGAATTTTGTTGGTCTACCGATTCCGGTTGCGGGTGGTTTGATCGCGGCGCTCGTTCACTTCTCGCCGGTGCCGCTCACATATTTTGGTCCGGAGCGCGCGCGGATTTATTCGGGTCTGTTGATGGTGTTGGTAGGGCTGTTGAGTTTGATGATGGTGAGCACGTTGCGCTTTTCGAGTTTCAAGACTGTCGGCACGCGTGTTCGCAGCATGCGCACGATCATTCTCGCGCTCGCGGTGGGAATGCTGATCTTTCTCTACTCGCAGTACGTTCTGCTGGCGATTGTGGTCACTTACATCCTGCACGGACTTATCGTGCGCGTCGCGGCTGTCTTCTGGCGCCGAGGTGAATCGGCCGAAGCGAAGATCGAACCAAACCCCGCCGGCCGCTCTTCTGGCTCGTAGTTATCTTGTAAATCTTGTTAATCCCGTCTAAGGGCGGGCGAAAGCCAACAAGCCGTGCTCGGTTGTTACAATCACTGCGTCGCCGACCATGATCGGCGATGCTGAGCTCGTTAACTCTTCACCAGTTGGCAGCGTGTTCACTTGTTTCCCATCTTTTAATCCCAACACCACAGCCGCCGAACTCGAAAGCGGTGTGAAAAGCGCTGCTTCCTGAACAGTTAGCGGTTGCGCCGAGATACGCCCAGGCAACTGCTTTTTCCAAAGTTGCGTGCCCTTTAAATTCAAGAGATACGCGAAGTTGTCCAACGAAGCCGCGAGAATCGTCTCGCCCGCGAGTGTTACGGCTTCAACTCCCGCTCCTGTTCTTTTACGCCACTTCAAACGCCCTTTGTCCGCACTGACCGCATAAACGTAACCATCACCCGAACCAAAGAACACGGTGTTTTCCGCGACCGCGACCGGTCCACGCACCGCACCCTTTGTGCGATAACGCCAGAGTAAACGGCCAGTCGCTTCTTCGAGTGCCAACAAAGTTCCGTCTTCACCGCCAAAATAAACGCGTCCATCTTTCAGCATCGGCTGTCCGTTGAATGACGTCGCAAAGGGAATCGACCAAAAGAGGCCGCCGGTACGTTTGTCGAAAGCGTACGCACGTCCATCGCTACCGCCCGCAAAGATTTTCGTTTCGCTGATTGCGAGTGCGCCTCGCAACGGCCTGCCGAGCGCGGTGACCCAACGCGTCAGACCGCCTTCACGCCCGAGGGCACGCAGAGCGCCAGACTGACCACGCGCTTCGCCGTTCGGTGCCGTGGTTTCTGATGCTACGTAAATCGCACTTTCGTCCGCAGCCGGCGATGCGGAAAGTTCGCCGCCGATTTCCGAGCGCCAGTGCAACTGCCCGTCACGCGCTTTCAGAGCAACGATGATTCCGCCCGCGAGTGGCAAATAGACACGCTCTGTGTCGAAAGCGGGCGTGAGGTTGAGGGTAACGTTTGATTCGTAGCGCCAGCGTACAGTCAGTGGTTGAGAGAGAAGTGGTTCTTCGTTCGTTCTACCGGTAAAAATACTCCCCCAAGCGAGACTGAACACACAGACTAGATGTATAATTTGCAACTTCATATCAATCAATGAGCCAAGTCCGACAGCATGAAACCGTAATCATACTTGACTTCGGATCACAGTACACACAACTCATCGCCCGTCGGGTCCGAGAAGCGGGTGTTTACTGTGAGATTCTTCCGTTCAACACCCCAGTCGAGACAATACGAGCGCGCTCGCCAAAAGGATTGATCTTTTCCGGCGGGCCTTCGTCTGTTTACGACGCGACGGCGCCGAAGCCACAACCCGAACTGCTCGAATCCGTGGATTGTCCCACTTTGGGCATCTGTTACGGCTTTCAAGTTTTTGCGCGAGAACTCGGTGGAGCGGTGGAATCTTCACCGAACCGGGAGTTTGGATACGCGCGGCTCAAGGTGCTGGATGTTACGAGCCGTCTCTTTAGCGGTTTGCCGAAGGAGATGGACGTCTGGATGAGCCACGGTGATCACGTCACGGAAGTGCCGCCTGGTTTTCAGGTCACCGCATCGACGGATGACGCGCTTAACGCGATGGAAGATGAAGCGCGCGGGATTTACGGCGTTCAGTTTCATCCGGAAGTGGCACATACACCGCTCGGCGCGCACGTGCTCAGGAATTTTCTGTTTTCGGTCTGTGGCTGTCGCGGTGACTGGTCGCCGGAAGCAGTTATCGAAGAGCAGGTCGAAAAGATTCGCGCGCAGTTAGGTGAAAACGGGCGCGCGGTTTCGGGTTTGTCAGGTGGTGTTGATTCGACGGTTGCGGCGGCGCTGGTTCATCGCGCGGTCGGCGATCGTCAGACTTGTATCTTTGTCGATAATGGTCTGCTGCGCGAAGGTGAATTTGAATCAACGCTGGCACTGCTCGGGCAGACCATGAAGTTGAATATTAATGGTGTCCGCGCGGGAGAGCAATTTCTAGACGCTCTGCGTGGCGTCACCGATCCCGAGCAGAAGCGAAAGCAGATCGGCAAAGTCTTCATCGACGTTTTTGAAGCAGAAGCGCGCCGTCTGGGTGACGTCGGCTACCTGGTTCAGGGAACGTTGTATCCGGACGTAATTGAATCCGTGTCGGTGCGTGGACCTTCGGCGGTGATCAAGAGTCATCACAACGTCGGTGGTTTGCCCGAGAAGATGAATCTCAAGCTGATCGAACCGCTGCGCGAGTTGTTCAAAGACGAAGTGCGGCTGATCGGACGTGAGCTCGGCGTGCCGGAAGAGATACTCGGGCGTCATCCATTTCCGGGACCGGGATTAGCCGTGCGTATTATAGGCGAAGTTACGGAAGATAAGATTCGTCTGGTCCAGGCCGCGGATCGTATTCTCGACGAAGAGTTGCGCCTCGCGGAATTGTACAACGCGGTATGGCAGGCGTTTCCGGTGCTCTTGCCGGTTTCGACTGTCGGCGTCATGGGCGACGAGCGCACCTACGAACGAGTGATCGCGATTCGCGCGGTGACGAGTGTTGACGGAATGACCGCCGACTGGGCGCGCCTGCCGCACGATTTACTCGGCCGTGTTTCGAGCCGAATAGTTTCAGAAATTCGCGGCGTTAACAGAGTTGTTTACGATATTAGTTCCAAGCCACCTTCAACTATAGAATGGGAATAAAGGCCATCCACGGATTACACAGAGTTTCTGCGTAATCTGTCGAAGGGTTTACCA
>DATEHX010000432.1:0-10460 GCA_035279345.1 Pyrinomonadaceae bacterium
CAAGTGGCTCGATGACGTCCAAACCGCGGTCAACAAATTGGAAACAAACATCAAGAAACTGGGCGGGAGTTAATCACTTCAGATGGATCAGCCGGCGCGTTATGTGTCGCTTGCGGACACCATCCAATTCACTCCGGTTCATGTTGTCTGGGAGATAACGCTGGCGTGTGATCTGAAGTGTGATCACTGCGGATCACGCGCCGGACGTCGTCGTCCGGACGAACTCTCCACCGAAGAATGTCTGGATCTCGTGCGACAGTGTGCCCGCCTGGGAACACGCGAGATCACGTTGATTGGGGGCGAGGCATACCTGCGGCGCGACTGGCTCGACATCATCCGCGAGATACGTGCTCAGGGAATGCACTGCTCGCTACAGTCGGGAGGTCTTCACCTCACGGAAGAGCGCATTCGGCAAGCAGCCGCCGCCGGTCTTCAGGCAGCGGGCATATCCATCGACGGTTTTGCCGAAACACACGATCGGCTGCGTGGCGTGAAAGGATCTTTCGAGGCGGCACTCAAAGCGCTACGACTCATAAAAAATTCCGGACTGGTCGCCAGCGTCAACACGCAAATCACTTCGCTAGTAGTGCCTCAACTGCGCGAATTGATGAATCTATTTATCGATACCGGCGCGAAAAATTGGCAGATACAGTTGACGGTAGCGATGGGCCGCGCCGCCGACAATCCCGAGATCCTGTTGCAGCCTTACGAACTGCTCCAATTGATGCCGCTGCTGGCTGAACTTCACCAGGAAGGATTGAACCGCGGCCTGCTGATGCAGCCCGGTAATAACATCGGCTACTTCGGTCCTTACGAACATTTGTGGCGCGGCAATGGTGACGATCGTGTGCACTGGACGGGTTGTAGCGCGGGCATTAACACACTCGGTGTTGAAGCCGACGGGACCATCAAAGGCTGTCCGTCATTACCGACAACACCTTATGCCGGCGGAAATATCCGCGACCTGACGTTGAAGAAGATTCTGAACGAGACGGAGCCGCTGAACTTCAATTGGAAGCGCACCTCGGAGACGCTGTGGGGATTCTGTCGCAGTTGTTATTACGCTGATGTATGCCGCGGTGGTTGCACGTGGACCTCACACTCTTTACTCGGACGCGCAGGCAATAATCCTTACTGCCATCATCGCGTGCTGGAGTTGTCCGAACGCGGTCTCCGGGAAAGAGTGGTGCAAATCGAGCGCGCACCGGGAAAGCCATTCGATCACGGCCGCTTCGCCTTAGTGCTCGAAACACTCGACGGCCAGCGTACAGTCTCCTCAACAGAATCTGGCCTGGCCTCAGCACCGGTCCAAATACGCGGCAAGGCAAAACCGCGCACCATCCGGCCGCAAGTTGCGGACGTGGCAGTGTTGCCCGAGCATCTGATCTTGTGCCGGGGCTGCCGCCGCCATGTAACGCGCAACACCACAACTTGTCCGCACTGCGGCGCGGATGTTAAAGCACTCGCCAAGACGCACCGAGCGACGCTTAAGGAAGCCAAAAAGTCCTACCGGCAACTCCTGAAACTTCTAAACCGCCAGTAGTTAACTTTAAACAAGTGCTCCTCTCTGTGCCTCTGTGACTCTGTGGTTATTTTTTATTGAACCACAGAGGCACTGAGACACAGAGTCATTTCAACTTTCCGCCGCCACTGCGCTATTGGCCGCTACATCAAGTTCATGAGCGTTGCGGTGGGAATCCGGCAGTCCTTTGACCTTCCGCCACCGAGCTATCGGCCGATAAATCAAGTTCATCACCGGATCGGACCACCCATTAACGCTCGAAAAATCAGTCTCGAAGTTGATGTGATGGCGCCAATGAACCTCGGGCCGCAAGAACAAGCGGCAGCGTTGCAATACGCGCACGTACCGAGGAATGCCCAACTCGCGAAAGAGCTTGATAAACGCTGCTTTCTGCTCCCGCCGTGTCGGCAGTTGGTTTATCTCCACTACTGCTTTATTGAATTCCGACGCGGGCAGTTTCGAGCCCATGTGGGTGTAGGAGTGAATTTGATGGAAACCGAGCATCCAGATGCTGGTTGACATGAGAATCGCCACTGTCAGAAACGAAGTCCACGTTTCGTCAGCGGTCTTGGTTACGATCCACGTCGCGATCGCCAGCGGGATGGCGCCATATGCGCCTCTCGTGATGTTGGCCACGAGGGCTGACGGATCGAGTCCTGGTTTCAAATGGTGCCCGCGAAAATCGACGGCCACTGGACCAAAGACGGGAAAGCGTGCGGGCCAAACGTAGTCAAAACTGAAGTGGAACATGCCACTGATCGTGTCACAGATATAGCCTCCGACGAAGAATGCAATCACGCAAGCCAGGAGATTTCGTTGACTGTGATTTGCGGCTGCGTAAAGTGCGATGACCTGCACGATCAAACAGATAGCAACCACGACCCTGGATTCCTTCGGAAGTGAGAGTACAGCCATAGCGGGTTCCTTTGTTGGTTAGGCATCCATTTTCTGCAACGTGCGAGGTAAAGGAAGTCTCATGCAGGTGGATGAGGTTATTAATGGGCGAACCGTTTAAAACGCGCGTCCCTTTTGAATGCGCGAGATAATATCCGAAAGCTCCGGCAAGTCAAGATTTATGTGCGGAAGTTTGTGCCACAGACAAACACTAACGAACACGGAAGAAAGATTTGTCTGTGTACGTCTGTGTTAGTCCGTGGCAATATGATCATGATGCTCAGCTTCCGCACGCTCACCAGACGATGGTTGCCGCTTGGTCTAAAAAAATCATTTCAACAACTGCTGCTGGGTTATGACTCGTATGCGCCGTCGTTTTCGTCAGCAGGTGAGGACATGATGTTGCGGCACATGCTCGGGTCCGACAAGATCAACGGGTTTTATGTCGACGTCGGCGCGTTTCATCCAACGCTGTTTTCGAATACTTACTTCTTCTATCTGAACGGATGGCAAGGTATTAATGTTGAGGCGCGGCCGGGAAGTAAGCAGTTGTTTGATCGGGTAAGGCCGCGAGACGTGAATCTCGAGATCGGCGTTTCGCGCGCGCGTGGTGAGATGACTTACTACTTCATCGCTGAAGATTCGCCGATGAACAGTTTCTCGCCTGAGTTTCTTGAACAGATCCAGATGCTGGAACACGTGAAGCAGCAGATCTCAGTTCCAACACTGCCGCTGGCGGAAGTGCTTGAGCGTCATTTGCCGCCGGGTCAGACGATAGATTTTATGAACGTCGACGTTGAAGGACACGATCTCGAAGTGCTTGAATCGAACGATTGGAAACGGTTCCGGCCGAAGGTTATCGTCGTCGAAGATGAAGGACTCGATCCGCGGGAGTCTGCGATCGTTCGCACCATGAAGACTCGTGGTTACGAACTCTGCGCGCAGAACGTGATCATTCTCGACAAGATCAACGAATACTTCCTCATCGATCGAACGACGGGTTGACGCTATGTCCGATCGCGCCCAGCCTGAAGTGATAACGACGCTCTGCCCCGCGTCATTCTCAAAACGAAAGCTCCCACAGAACTTCGACCAGGCGCACCTCAATCTCTTTCAGCACGAATTTGAGAAGCCTATTCCAGAGTCGCGCTTGTTGCGGTTTGAAAACGTTAGCGTGAGTGCGGAAGGATTGCTTTTCAAAGGCACGAGAATGCTGCCCGAGTCGTTTGCGTATGCGTTTGAATTCGATGAATGGAAGCGCCGTAGTGTGCTGAAGTTTCTCGTTACGAATCACTTCCTTCGCAAGCGGCGACGGATCGAAACGCCGGTGCTTTGGATTACTGACTACTGGAGCAAGGGTTACTTTCACTGGCTTACCGATGCGCTTACGCGGCTCTACGTCGTGCGCGATCGATTGGACCAGGTGACCTTGCTGTTGCCGTGGGAATTTGAAAGGTTCGATTTCGTCAGATCTTCTCTCGCAGTGTTTGGGCTGAAGAATGTGGAGTTCATTCAACGAGATGAAGTTGTTGAATGCCGCAGTCTGTTAATGCCGACGCACACCGCACCTTCAGGCCACTTTAGAGACGACATTATTCAAGGCGTGCGAAAAACGTTACTCGCCGCTTTCGGCGATTCAAAAAGCGGTGACGAGCGTATCTACATCAGCCGCAACGCTGCCGGTCGGCGCCGGATCGCCAACGAACACGAACTCACTCCGATTTTCCGAAAATTTGATTTTCAGTTCATCCGCGCTGAAGAGCTTACGTTTCAAGATCAGGTGCAACTCGCTTCCCGAGCGCGATATCTCGCGTCGAATCACGGCGCTGGTTTGACGAACATGCTGTTCATGTGCGAGGGCGGCAGCGTGCTGGAGTTGCGGCACGATTCAGACTACATCAACAACTGTTATTTCATTTTGGCGTCGGCTCTGAATCTGAAGTACTACTATCAACTCTGCAAAGCGGAGAGGGATTTTGCGGATCCACACACGGCGGACCTTGTTGTAAGTCGCACAGAGATTGAAGCGAATCTGACTCGGCTGTTGGAAAGTTAGGTCACTTGCGCTTGCGTGTGGCAGCGAAGAGCGCGAGTGCGGTGCCGCCGACAAACAATAACGCGCCTCCCACAACGCGCGTGTAGTTCGGCAATTGGCGAATGTCGCCAGTGTCGGTGATGATCACCGCTGACCTCGGTTCGACGTAAAGCGCCCGGTAGGTAATCACGCCACCAACGGTTGCGAGCATGATGCCTACGATGAGCAGGAGCACCTTCATCAACGGCTCCTAAACAGGAACGTCTGTTCTACTTACCCTTGAACGCGGGCTTGCGCTTTTCGAGAAACGCGCTGACGCCCTCGTCCTTGTCTTCCGTCGAAAAACAGAGCGCAAACAGATCCACTTCGCGACGCAAACCCTCATCGAGATTCGAACGCGATGCGATCTTCACTGACTCCTTTGCGAGCTGCAAAGCGATCGGACTCTTGTCCGCAATGCGATTCGCGATCTCCATGGTTTTCGTTTGCAATTGATCGAGAGGAACAACGTGGTTCACTAAGCCGATCGACAGCGCGGTCTTCGCGTCGATGAACTCGCCAGTCAGAATCAGCTCCATCGCTTTGCCTTCACCGACGAGCCGCGTCAAACGTTGCGTGCCGCCACCGCCGGGAATGATTCCGAGTTTGATCTCCGGTTGACCAAACGACGCGTTCTCGCTTGCGATGCGAATGTCGCACGCCAACGCGAGTTCACATCCACCACCCAAACAGAAACCGTTGATCATCGCGATCACCGGTTTCGGAAAACTGTCGATCGCGGTGAACAACGACCGGCTCGTCATCACGTCGCGCTGCATCATCGACGTGCGTCCGGCAAACTCTCCGATGTCCGCGCCGGCGATGAAAGCTTTTTCACCCGCGCCAGTGAACACAACCACGCCAACCGAATCGTCGTTGCGCAGTTCGTCTAGCAAAGCAGCGCCTTCTTCGCGCGTCTTGATGTTGAGTGCGTTCAGCTTGTCGGGCCGATTGATCGTGATAATGGCAACGCGGTCGCGTTTTTCGAGCAGCAAAGTCTCGTATGTCTGCGGCATCAATAACTCCGAATTAAATTAGGATTTCGTTGGGGCTTGTTCCGGCGGTGGGCCATCCGGATCGGGCGTGACGGGTTGTTCGTCGGCAACCCACGACACAAACAACCGCAACCAGTTTTCAGTCGGTTCCGCGATCTGCACGCCGACGCGCGCGGTGCCGTAGATCGCCGGCGCCACACGTACTACGAGCGCGGTCGCTTCGATCGGTGTGCCGTCCGGCCGGTGCGCGCGCAGATACAAACGCTCGCCCCGAGTCACTTTCTGATTCAGATGAAAGAGTGCGCCGGAAGTTGAGATGTCGTCGGTTTCGGTCGGCTCGCTCCACGCGGAGCCGTCTTCGGCGCGGCCGGAAATAACAATCGGCAGGCGCAATGCCATGCGCAGCGCGAATCGTCTCTCTTCGTTGTTGTATGGCGTGCTCATCGTCACATTCAGGAGCGTTTTTTTAAGACGACTGCGCGCGGCGCGCGTCTTCTTTGGTCCAGTCGTAGAATCCCTGCCCGGTTTTCTTTCCCAACTTTCCTTCGCTCACCATGCGGCGCAATAGTTCAGGCGGCCGAAACGTTTCCGAGCCGAGTTCGCGATACAGATACTCGGCGATGTTCAAGCGCACGTCGAGTCCGACGAGGTCCGTTAACTTCAGCGGTCCCATCGGATGGTTGTAACCGAGTTCCATCGCGGTATCAATGTCGCGCGGGCTGGCGACGCCCTGCTCGACCATCCGCATCGCTTCGAGTCCTAACGCGACTCCCAACCGGCTCGAGGCAAAGCCCGGAACGTCTTTGACGACGATCGGCTCCTTGCGCATCTTGCGGCCAACTCCGGTAATTGTCTGTACGGTTTCGTCGCTTGTCTGCTTCCCTACGACGATTTCCACCAGCCGCATGATATGCACGGGGTTGAAAAAGTGCATGCCAACAACGGCCTCGGGACGGCGCGCCTGCGCGGCGATTTCCGAAATAGACAGCGACGAAGTATTGCTCACAAAAATGAATGAGTGGCCGGAAACGGTTTCGAGCTGCCGAAGTATATTCTGTTTCAGGTCCAGCTTCTCCGGTGCAGCCTCAATAATCAGGTCCGCTGCGGCACATTCTTCGAGTTTGGTAGTGCCATGAATGTGCTGCAACGTGCGGTCGCGATCGTCTTCAGTCAACTTCGCGAGTTGAATTCCCTTGGCGAGATTTCCTTCGATAGCGCGAACGCCGCGCGCCAAGGATTCACGATCAACGTCGTTGAGAAGAACTCGAAAACCCGAACCGGCGGCAACCTGGGCAATGCCGTGGCCCATCGTGCCGGCGCCAATCACGGCGATAGTTTCAATCGTTGGCGAACCGCTTCCTGGGCTGCTCATGCTACGAAGACCCGTGCTCGCAGCGCTCGAAATGCCCGCAAGCCACAGAGTTCGACTACCTCATTGACGCTAGTTATACTATACGCTCAACCGAAATGGCTATACTCCCTGCTCTCAATGGATGACCAAATGCGAAAAAGAGACGTCGTTATTATAGGGTCCGGACCTGCTGGATTGACCGCCGCGATTTACACCGCACGCGCGAGCCTCAAGCCGCTACTGATCGATGCGCCGGCCGATGCCGCGCAACAGACCACGCCGGGCGGACAGTTGATGATCACCACCGAGGTGGAAAATTATCCGGGCTTTTCGAAAGGTATTGACGGACCGGAGCTAATGCATGAGTTTCGCAAACAGGCGGAACGTTTCGGCACCGAGTTTTTGGAAGGCTGGATCACGGAAGTCGATTTGAGCGAACGTCCTTTTCAGATCTACATCGACAATGGCCCGACTATTCAAACGGAAACTTTGATCATCGCAACCGGCGCGTCGGCGAAGTGGCTCGGGATTCCCGGCGAAGCGAAGGTTCCGGATGGTTTCGGTGGCAACGGCGTTTCGGCCTGCGCGACTTGTGACGGTCCGCTGCCGCACTTTCGCAACAAGACACTCGTCGTGGTTGGCGGTGGCGACACGGCGATGGAAGAAGCGACGTTTCTGACGCGTTATGCGGCGAAAGTTTACGTGGTTCACCGGCGCGACAAGTTGCGGGCGTCGAAGATCATGCAGGAGAAGGCGTTTCAGAACGAGAAGATCGAGTTTATCTGGAACACGGCGGTGCGGGAGATTGTTGGTACGCCGGAAGAAGGCGTTACCGGTGTTCACCTGGAAAACCTGCACACCGGTGACCAACGCACGTTTCCCTGTGCGGGCGTGTTTGTGGCGATTGGACATAGGCCGAATACCGATTTGTTCAAGGGCCAGTTGGACATGGATGAGATCGGCTATCTCCAAACATCGGGTCACTCGACAGCGACGAACATTCCGGGCGTGTTTGCCTGTGGCGACGTGCAGGATTCGTTCTATCGGCAGGCGGTGACGGCCGCAGGAACCGGTTGTATGTCGGCGATCGACGCAGAACGTTTTCTCGATCATTTGCCGGTGTCGATGCCGAGCGGCGAAGAAGTCACCATGGAAGGCGAACACATCACGGCGGATCGTCACGCGATCATTACGGCTGACGGGCACATGATTCCGAACGACACGGAAGTGGTGATCGGAGAAGATTAGCCACAAAAAGGCACAAGACTTTTTGTGCTTCTTTGTGGCACTAGAGCAGAACGATCGAGTCGTCTTGCTCGCGGCGGTGAACAGGAGCTGAGGGGCGCTCGGCAGGCAGCGACGGCAGAACGATGGCGTTCTCGTTTAACGGGCACGGTTCACAGTAACTTCCCAAACGCAGTTTTCTATCGCGACAATCATTACAACCCAAGACCAGACCGAGTTGCCGCAGCGATTCAAGCAGCGGCAACAGTAGCCGGCCACGCTCGGTTAACGAGTACTCGATGTGTGGCGGGTTGCCGCCGAAGTCTGTGCGCTCGACGAAATTGTCTTTTTCCATGTCGCGCAAACGCGCGACGAGTGTGCGGCTGCTGATTGGGAAGAGACTGTTGAGCAGCTCCATCGTTCGCTTGGGACCAGTGACCAACTCACGCACGACCAACATGGTCCACTTATCGCCGAGCATTTGAAGTGCGCCGGTGATCGGACAGCCATCGAGTTCGCGTCGTTTCATGTCCTTGTATAGGTCCTATTGTTATAGGTCCTATAGGACCGATAGGACCTATTCTTCTTCGGTCCTATGGTCTTAAATTGATGTTGTAGGTCTTAATCTTCGAATTCAGCGTCGTCGCGTTCATGCCGAGCAAACGCGCGGCGCGTGATTGATGACCGCCCGTTTGTTCGAGTGCGCGCCGGATCAGGTCGATTTCAAACCGGCGCACTTCTTCGTAGAAATTGATGCCTCGGCCGATGTCGCCGACCGCCGCGTTGCTCGCGCCGTCCTGATGTCCCGAAGCGACCGACTTCGGATCGCTGATCTCCGCGCGCAGGCATTCCTTCGTGACCTCGTCGCCGGGCGCGATCACGACCGCGCGTTCGATCGCGTTCTCGAGTTCACGAACGTTGCCAGGCCAGGAGTACTGCTCGAGCATTGCGAGAACTTCCGGCGCGAGTTGTTCGGAGACGTTGCGGCCGTTTTCGTCGTTGTACTTCTGAATGAAGTGTTGGGCCAGCGGCAGAATGTCTTGGTTACGATCGCGCAAAGGCGGTAACTCAATCGGTACGACCGCGAGACGGTAGTAAAGGTCCTCGCGGAAACTTCCCTGCCGCACAGCTTCTTTCAGATCGATGTTTGTGGCTGCGATGATGCGAACGTCGACGCGTCGCGGCGTTGTGTCGCCGAGTGGCGTGAACTCGCGTTCCTGAATGACGCGCAGCAGGCGCACCTGGGTTTCGGGCGGGATGTCGCCGATTTCGTCGAGAAAGATCGAGCCACCGTCCGCGACTTCGAACAAGCCTTTTTTAGCGGCCACTGCGCCCGTGAACGCACCGCGTGTGTGGCCAAACAATTCCGACTCCAGCAGCTCTGAAGGAATGTTTGAACTGTTGACCGTGACGAACGGACGCCCCGCGCGTGTGCTGGCCTCGTGAATCGCTTTGGCGATCAATTCCTTACCGGTGCCGCTTTCGCCCGTGATCAAAACCGTCGAGCGTGCAGGCGCGACTTGTTCGACGAGCCGGAAAACTTCCTGCATCAGATCGGAGCGGCCGATGATCTCGCCGCGATCGACGGCTTTGCTCATCGCGCGTCTCAACGTGCGGCGTTCTTCTTCTTTGCGGCGGCGCTTAATACCGGCGCCGATCTGCGCGATGATCTGTTCGTTTTGAAACGGCTTGCGGATGCAGCCGAAAGCGCCGCGCTCCCACGCCGCGATGGCGGTGTCGAACGTTGCGTAAGCGGTGATCATGACGATGACCGCCTCGGGATCCATTTTCAAAAACTCTTCGAGCGCGCGCAGTCCGCCGATGCCGGGCATCGACACGTCGAGCAACACGACATCAAACGCGCGCCGGCCATACGCCTCGAGTCCCTCCTCGCCGGTCTTGGCGAGATCGACACGATAACCCTCGGCCGTCAGAAGTGTCTCCAGCACCTCCCGCATGATCTCCTCGTCGTCCACGACGAGCACCGAACCTTTTCTGGAGTTACGTTTTTCCGTTTTCATGAAGGGCATAGTTTACAACGTAAAAGAAAATCCATCCACAGATTACGCAGATGGACTAAAGCAGGGCGTGGTTCGCTGCCAAAAACCAGGGCGTGATTCCTGCCAAACTATTTCTGCGTAATCTGTGGATTGCTTTAGTCGCCGACGGCTTGCAAGCGCGCGCGGGCGCGGGCGGCGGGAAGGGTGATGCGGAAGGTAGTGCCGTGGCCGGGTTTGCTGTCGACCGTGATGTGACCGGCGTGTTCCTGGACGATGCCGTAGGTCACCGCGAGGCCGAGGCCGGTGCCCTGGCCGACGCCTTTGGTCGTGTAGAACGGATCGTAAATCTTCGCGACGTTCTCCGGTGCGATGCCGATGCCCGAGTCCGAAATCTCCGCGA
>DATEHX010000433.1:0-15192 GCA_035279345.1 Pyrinomonadaceae bacterium
TTGGTGATAGCTGGGCAGTTCTGTTCTCCCACCCAAAGGATTTCACGCCCGTCTGCACCACCGAGCTTGGCTACGTGGCCCGCTCGAAGCCCGACTTCGAAAAACGCGGTGTGAAAGTGATTGGTCTGAGTGTCGATCCCACTGATTCGCACAAGAGGTGGGCCGAGGACATCAAGGAGACGCAGGGAGCGGAACTCAATTTCCCCGTGATCGCTGACCCGGACCATAAAATCGCCGAACTGTACGACATGATCCACCCGGAGATTAGCGACGTCTTCACCGTGCGCTCCGTGTTCGTCATCGGCCCAGACAAAAAAGTTAAATTGATGATTACTTATCCGGCGAGCACCGGCCGCAATTTCGACGAGATTCTGCGCGTGATTGATTCGCTTCAGTTGACGTCGAAGTACAGTGTGGCCACGCCGGTGAATTGGAAAGACGGCGACGACGTGATCATCGTGCCGTCGCTTTCGGACGAGGCTGCGAAGGAGAAGTTCCCAGGTGGTTGGAGAGCGCCGAAGCCGTACCTGCGCATCACAACACAACCAAACAAGCAGCAAGCCTCGGGCGACACAGCCGCGAAGAGCGCTTCGTAGTGCGCTGATAAAACCATCCACAGATTACGCGGATTTTAGTTTTAATCTGTGTAATCTGTGGATTGCTATTTTGGAAAGAAGTGCGTCTTCTCAACTTCCAGACGCAGCCACACCGTGCTCTCAACCTCAGCACGAAAATCCGCCGGGGCACGCGCGATCAGTCTGTGCGGGCCGACTGTTAGAAACACGAAAGTCTCATTTCCCATCAGCTCCGTAACGTAAACACTCGCGGGAATCGCGCCGTCCTGTGGTTGGGTAAGAACGTGAACGTGTTCGGGGCGTATGCCTAGCGATACATCACCATCAGCTCTGTTTACCGCAAACTTGATCTCTTCGCTGACGAATGTTCCGCGCTCGATCCTTCCCTCAACAAAGTTCATGCTGGGACTGCCGACAAACTCCGCCACGAATCGATTCGCCGGATGGTTGTAGATAGTGAGCGGCGTATCAAACTGCTGTAGCCGCCCTTTCTTCATCACCGCCACGCGCGACGCCAACGTCATCGCTTCCGCCTGATCGTGAGTGACGTAGATCGTAGTAGTGCCGAGCTGGTGTTGCAGGCGTTTGAGTTCGCCACGCATCTGCACGCGCAAACGCGCGTCGAGATTCGATAGCGGCTCATCCATCAAATACGCGCGCGGCTCGCGCACGATCGCACGCGCAAGCGCAACACGCTGCCTTTCCCCGCCCGACAACTGCCTCGGCTTCCTGTCGAGTAGCGACTCAATCTCTAATAATTTCGCGACGCGCGCTACTCGATTCTGGCGTTCATCCGACGGCAGTTTGCGCACCCGCAACGGATAAGCAATATTCTCGGCGATACTCATGTGCGGATACAGCGCATAACTCTGAAAAACCATTGCGAGATCGCGCCGCTGCGTCGGAACGTCGTTGATTCGTTCATCACCAACGTAGATATCGCCGCTCGTTACGTTTTCGAGTCCGGCGAGCATCCGCAGCGTTGTCGTCTTCCCGCAACCCGATGGTCCAAGCAACACCACAAACTCACCGTCAGCGATTTCCAGCGAAAGATCGTCCACCACGGCCACTTCACCATATCGCTTACTCACATTTTGAAACCTAATCCCCATGTAATCCCCGCGTCTCAACCTTTCACTGCTCCCAACGACAATCCCCGCACCAAATACCGTTGCATCGCGAGCGCAAAAACCAAAATCGGTATCATCGCCACCGCGCCCGCGGCGCTCATCACGCCCCATTTGATCTCATACTGCGTCACGCGTCCCGCGATTCCGACCGGTAACGTCATCGCCGCATCCGTCTGCGTCAACACGAGCGCAAACAAAAATTCATTCCACGATACGATCAAACAAAACACCGCCGTCGCCGCGAGCCCGGGACTCACCAACGGCAACACCACGCGCACCAGCGCACCAAGACGCGAATCCCCATCGACGAGCGCCGCCTCTTCCAGATCGCGCGGCACTTCCGCAAAGAACCCGCGCATCATCCACACCACAAACGGCAAGTTGAAAGCTGTGTAAACGACGATCAACGAGACTCGTGTATTGAGCAGTCGCAGGTCACGCATCATCAAAAACAGCGGCACGGCAGTCACGATTGCGGGAAACATACGCGTCGAGAGAATCCACAACGAGAGCTTGCGATCGAGATTGTAAGGAAGCCGAAAACGCGTCAACGCGTACGCCGCGAGCGTGCCGATAACCAGCGCACACGCCGTCGACACGACCGCCACAATCGCACTCGTGATCAAATACTGCGCAAACGAACGCGTCACAAACGCGTCGTAGTAATGCTGAAGCGTCGGCGTAAACGAGAACCACTTCGGCGGATAAGCAAACTGATCCCTTTCGATCTTCAACGAGATAGTGATCATCCAGTAAACCGGTGTTAGCGCTGCCAGCAGCGTCAACACCAGCAATCCGGCTTTAAAAATCCCTTTTCTCATCCTGTAACAACTTGAGGTACACCACGCTAATAATGTTCGTCAGCGCCAGCAATACAAACGACATCGCCGCCGCGTACCCGAAATCAAAAAACCGAAACGCCGTCCGGTAGATGTAAAGACTGATCATCTCGGTCGCAAATCCCGGCCCGCCTTCAGTCAAAATAAAAATCTGGTCAAACACACGCAGCAGATCCATCGTGCGCAACAACAGCACAATCAGAATCGCTGGCTTTAACAACGGCAACGTCACGTGTCGAAACGTTTGCCACCTACTCGAACCATCGATCAGCGCCGCTTCATACGGCTCCTGTGGAATCGCCTGCAACCCTGCCAGAAGCACAAGAAACACAAACGGCGTCCATTGCCACACGTCAACCGCAACCACCGCGAGAAACGCCAACCGCGGCGATGCCGTCCACGTCAAACTTTCAGTGTTAACTCCCAATTGCTTGAGCGTTCCATTGATCGCGCCGAAATTTGGATTCAACAGCAAACGCCACACAATCCCGACAACCACCGTCGGCAGCATCATCGGCACCAGCAAACTTGCGCGAAACAATCCACGCCCGCGCATTTGCCCGTTCAACAACAACGCCAAAGCGAGACCCAATACAAATTCGCACGTCAAAGCCGCAATCGCATAAACAAACGTATGGACCATCGCCGTGAGGAAGAAGTTGTCAGTTGCGAGTCGTTTGAAGTGCGCGAGCGTCCACACGATCCCGGACGCGGTTTCCTGTTGCAGGCTGACTGCGATCGAATAGAGGAGCGGGTAAATTGAAAGCGCGAGAAGCACCGCCAACGCCGGCGCTACGAGGAGGTAGGGCAGCAGCAGTTCGCGTCTATCGCCCGCGCTGAATAATCTTCTCGATCTCGGCATTCGCCTGGTTCATTGCTTCCGTCGGAGACAACTCACCACTGTTGGCCTTTGAGAGAAAGATGCCAAAGGCGTTTTCGATCTCGTTCCATTGCGGTGTGCGTGGCCGCGGCCGCGATGTCGAGAGCGAACGAAACTGCGTCGGATACGCGGGAAACTTCGCCACCAATTCCGGATCCTGAAAGAGCGACTTGCGCGTCGGTGGATTGCCGCGCAACGCCGATCGTTTCATCTGTTCCGCGGTGGTGGCCCAGAGCAGAAAGTCCATCGCTGCCTCCGCGTTTTTCGAATAACGGGGAATGGCGATCAGCCAGTTGCCAATCTCCGCCTGTCCGGGTTTGCGTCCATCCGGCAACACGGCAAATTCGATCTTGCCGATGACTTTCGATCGTGCCGGATCGCTGAACGCACTGATCCACGCGGGCCAGTTGATCGACATGGCCGCCGTGTCCTGCAACAGATGGGCACTCACTTCGTCGGCATTAAAACTCGCGTAACCCGGCGGCGAGACTTTGCCCAACTCCAACATAAACTCGAGCGCAGCGATTCCTTCGGGACTGTTCACCGACGGTTTGCCGCTTGCGTCGAACATTTCAGCGCCGAAAGCCCAGAAGATCGGCATGAAATCGGCGACCGCTGCGTTTCCCTGCGCCGCGCGCATCACGTAGCCGTACATCTTTCCGCCGTTCGCGCCGGTTTCTTTTTCCTGAATCGTCTTCGCGGCTGCGAGCACCTCGTCCCACGTTGACGGTGCCTTCAAACCGTTCTTTTCAAAAAGATCTTTGCGATAGAAGAACAACTGCGAGTTGCCGACATAAGGCAGCGCGTAAAGCACGCCGGTGTGGTATGGAAAACGGCAGACGTGGAGGGAAGCCTCGACAAAGTCAGCGTCAGGCTCGCTTTTTCCACGCTTTATCAGCAGCGGCGTGAGCTCGGCGAGAAACTGGTTTCCGGCAAAACGTGGAAACCACGGATCGTCGAGCATGATTAGATCATAAGCGGCAGTACGCGCGTTGAGATCTATCAATTCTTTCTCAAAAAGATTTTGATAAGGAAACTGTGCGAAGTTGATCTGTACACCGGTCTGCGCCTGGTAATCGAGTGCGGCTTGTTTGAGGGCTTCGCCTTCGACGCCTTCCACGAGTGCGAGTGTGAGCTGTTTGGTGGAGTCTTGCTTCTGAGCGCAAGCGGCGGCCCAGACCATAAGGACCAGGACCGTGAAGATAACGAGTGTTCTGAGTCGCATATTTATTTGTGCGACAGCTTAACACTGTTAAGATGACGACGTGCGACAAATTGTAACGACCGGAACGGGCGGCATCGAGGTGATGAAGGTCCAGGAGAAGCCGGACCCACAACCTCGAGCGGGCGAAGTTCTCATCAAAGTGCGCGCGGCGGGCCTCAACTTCGCCGACATTCTCTCGCGCCAGGGACTCTATCCCGATTCGCCGCCGAAGCCGTGTGTGATGGGCTATGAGGTGAGCGGCGTCATCGAGGCGGTCGGTGAGGGAATCAACAGCGCGTTTGTCGGGAAGTCGGTAGCTGCGATGACGCGCTTTGGCGGTCAGTCGGAACTCGTCACAGTGAAAGCGACGCAGGTGTTTGACAAGCCCGATTCGCTGACGTTCGAACAGGCCGCGGCGATTCCCGTGAACTATTTGACGGCTTATGCGCTGTTGGTCGTGATGGGTTCACTGCATGAGGGCGAGGCGGTGTTGATTCATAACGCCGGTGGCGGGGTCGGGCTCGCGGCGCTCGACATCGCGAAGAAGATCGGGGCGATCACTTACGGCACGGCCAGCAAATCAAAACACAAATTTCTTGCCGAACGCGGCTTGGACCACGCGATTGATTATCGGCATCAGGATTGGCAACCGGTGTTGATGGAACTAACCAACGGCCGCGGCGTCGATCTGATCATCGATCCGATCGGCGGCAAGCATTGGAAGAAGAGTTACGACTCGTTGCGGCATACCGGCCGGCTCGGGATGTTCGGTGTTTCCGCGGGATCGGCTGATGGCTTTGGCGGCAAGTTGAAGATGTTGAAGGCGGTGTTTCAATCGCCGTGGTTTTATCCGTTGCCGATGCTCAGCCGTAATCGCGGCGTGTTTGGTTTGAACCTGGGCCACATGTGGCACGAGCCGGAGAAGGTCGCGGTGTGGATGCGGGATATCCTGCGCGGCGTTGAGGAGGAGTGGATCCAACCGTATGTGGATCAGGCTTTTTCTTTTGATGAGATCGGCAAAGCTCACCGCTATTTAGAAGAGCGGAGGAACATCGGCAAGGTCGTGTTGGTGCCTTAATAGGTCCTATAGGACCAATAGGACCTATTTTTATAGGACCTATTCTTCACTTCTTCGCCTCGCTAAAAAGAACCCGATCACCGCTGAGTAGAGCAAGCCTAAAAGCACTGCTCCCACGATCATCGCAGCAAACGCGCCCACGAGCAGCAACGATTTCGGAGTGGTTTCCGCCATTGGTTCACTAGCCAGCCAGTCGACTCGGAAACCAAAAAGCGCGACGACGAAGAACAGAGATGCGGTTAGTCCGTAGACAAACGCGATTGAAACACCTGTCTTCAGTGCTTCTTTGAAACGTGGTGGCTCCCTCTTCTCGCGTTCAAGCGCCTTCAACCCCAGATAGGTCATCGCGAAGTGAAGAATGCTTGAGAGAGGGCCAGTAAGCCTGAACACGATCGACTGTGGGTTCGAGATCAATGAGTGAGTGACAAGGACCCAGGCGATAAACCCGAATGCTGTTAACAAACCATACCTTAGGGGGATTCTCATTGTTACTCCCACGCCGGCCGGGCTTCGCCCTGCGCGTCTTGCCAGTAGGGCGCCCAAACAAGCGTTAGTAGTTTGACGTTGATGTTTGCTTTCGTCGGTTTCAAGCTCACGGTGTCGAGCTGTTCGGTGATCGGATCGAGTGAACGCTCGATTGTCTCAGCTTCAGCTTTGAATTGCGCTTCGAGATCGGCAAGGCTCTGCGAAACCGCGGCGACGTTTTCTTCGGCGCGATCCACGTCGTCAGATTGGCGCATCGTCCGGCTGACGCCGCGCGCCGTGGTGGTCGCGCGGCCGAGCATGCCGCCGCGTTTGCGGCCCATGAACGACGAAAGCAGGGTGGCGCCAAACGAGATCGCGGTTTGGTATCGTTGATCCTGGGCTTGTTCGGCTTCGCGTGCCACTGCCTGTTCCGCGCGGCGTTTACGTTCTTCGAGTTGCGCAAACTTGCTCGCGTATTTCTGGCGTAACTTTTCAACGGCTTGATCGCGTTGCTCGCGCGCGAGCTGTTGCAAACGAACACGGAAATCGCGTTCCGACTCACCCGGATTCGAAGCGATATCGAGACTCGGGCTTTCCAACAACTCAAGCCGTTGATTGCGATAGAGCCAAGCCGCAAAGTCTTTGCGCCACGTAGCGTAGCTTTTAACTTTCGACGCCTTCGCAGGCACTTCCGTGAATTGAGCTTCTGATTGCGGTTCGGATTCGAGATCTTCAGCGGGTAATTCGATCGGTGTAGCTTCGTTCCAGTCCAGGTCAATTGGTCCATCGTTGATCGTGGCGAGCAGTGTTACCTGCTGAGTCATCTCGATGGTTTTGGCTTTGCTGTAGTGAATCTCGGCGGCGCCAAGCAGCATTGGACGGTACGAAAGGTTTGCGTCGTGTGATGAACGAATCGGAATGTAGTACTGAGTGATGTCAGGAGAAAGCGCTGGGTGCTGTTGAGCGGGTGGCGCACTGGTTGTAACGGCCGGGGCCGGGGATTGAAATGTGACTGGCGCGGCAGGTGTGATTTTTGATTTCAATGGATCCATCAGCGTCTTGATCTGCGTGCGCGTCAACGGCCCACGCAGATACGACATGGCCCAACGCGTTTCAAACACCTCCGGCGCATCGTCGTGCACGTTGTTCAGCAGAAAGATCCGGTTCGACAACCCCGCGAGAATCTCTTCCATCTCCTGCTTGTCAAACTTTTTACCTACTCCCGCCGCGACACCTTCCAAACCTTCCAACACGCGCGCTTTGTCCCGCTCGGTTTGCAAACGTCCGATGAACCACGTGCCCGTGTTCGCCAGTCCTTTGTAATCAAGGTCAACCGGATTCTGCGTTGCGAGCACAACCCCGAGCCCAAACGCGCGCCCCTGCTTCAACAGCGTCAGCAACGGCAACTTCGACGGTGGATTCGCGACCGGCGGAAAGTAACCAAAGATTTCGTCCATGTAGAGAATCGCGCGCAAACTCGTTGTTCCCGACTGCGCCCTCACCCAACCCAACACCTGATTCAGCAATAACGACACGAAGAACATACGCTCGGCATCGCCTAGATGCGCGATAGAAAAGATCGACAAACGCGGCTTGCCCGCGGACGTGTAGAGCAACTGTTGCACGTCGAGCGGTTCGCCTTCCATCCAGCTTGCGAAACTAGGCGACGCGAGCAGGTGATTCAGCGCCATCGCGAGTTCCAAACGATCGCCGGCGGGGAAGAACGAGTCGAGCTCCATCACGCCGATCTTCGTCATCGGCGGCGACTGAATCTGTTGAATCAACGAAGCGATGTCGAGATTTCTTCCGTTGGACCACTCGTGATTGAGAATGTTCGAGATGAGAATGTGTTCGCGGCTGCGCAGCGGATCGGCGGTGACGCCGATCAGGCCGAGCAGGCTGGTCGCGGTGGTGTTGATACGTTCCGCGAGTAGTTCGTTGTCCTGCCGCACGGTTTCGTTAGGCGCGTCAAACGACTTGAGAATCGAAACGGGAATACCGGCGTTGCTGCCGGGCGTGTAGATGCGAAACTCCGCGGCGTCGCGCAAGCGTTTGATACGCTCGCCGTCCTGTCCCCAACTTGCGAGCCCGTCTTTCCAGAGTTGAGCTTTCTGTGCAGCGTCCTCGCCCTCGTTGGTCCATGGCGCAAAGTCTTCGGGCGAAAGATTCGGAAAGGTCAGCAGTAGATTACTAAGATCACCCTTCGGGTCGATGATGATCGCGGGGATCGCGTCGATTGCGGCTTCTTCGAGTAACGCGATGCACAGACCGGTCTTGCCGCTGCCGGTCATACCGACGCACACGGCGTGCGTCACGAGATCTTTCGAATCGTAAAGTAGCAGACCTTCTTTTGGTTTCTTCTGTTCGAGATCGTAGGGACGGCCGAGGTAGAACGCGCCCAGCTTCTCAAATTCACTCATTGTCGATTTTCGATTGCCGATTGCCGATTGCCCGCTCTTCATTGTTGATTCGCAATTTGTAACCGCAAATCGACAATCGGCAATCGAAAATCGTCAATTCATCCTTCCCTTTGTAAATGCCACTTGGTTCGTGTGTAAGCGATGCGAAATCCGTGGCGTTCTGAATTGCGCTGCGATCCGCTGCCGGGCTGCGTCACCATCATCGCGATTGTGCAGCCTTGCGCCGCGCCGTAACGCAACCGTTCTTCGAGTAGCGCAAGCTGCGCTCCCTGACGTCGAGCGCTCGGAATCGTGCTCGCGCCGGCTAACAACGCGACGTCGCCATTTATCGAAAGCGCACCGGCGGCGATCGGTTTACCGTCCAACTCGGCCAGGAACGTGAGCGACTTCGAGCGCGCCATGACTTGGCCCAGGTCGCGCAGGAAGTCCGCCACTTCCGTAAACTCACTCCAGCCTTCAAACGCCGTGTCCGCCCAAAGATCGACTTCATCAGGTCCAGTCAAACGCACCTGCACGTTTTCATTGCGCGACGTGTCGAGCCGGAAATCGGTGGTGATCGGCCGATACAGCACGTTCGAAAACTCGATCGGCTTGTAACCACGTTCGCTTAGCAGGGCGAACGTCGTCGGATCTGCCAACGGGCTAACTTCGTGGAATACATCGGCGCCGCGTTCGAAAAAGAACGTCTCCAACTTGTCGAGGTTTTCCGGCGTTAACGGCTCAAACATTCCCAAGCCAAACGTCTGCGTCACCGGTGAGTTCGCGCCGTCGAACATCGCATAAGTACCAGCCACTTCAATCCACTTCGCGCCGATATCCGGAAACGCCCTGTCCCGCGCTTCAACAAATCCAGCATTCGAAATTGATTCTGTTCGCTCCAAACGCCGAGCCAAATCCAAATCCGCAAATGGATATTTCATTCCTCTCCTTAGGAGCGGTATCAGAATCCCACCGACGTAGTCGGTGGTACTTCATAGTTAACCTATAAGAGCTGGTAGGTAGAGTCTAAAAGTACCACCAACTTCGTTGGTGGGATTCTGATACCTGCCTACCGGCCTATGCGCCGCGCTGCACCGCAAACAAGCGCCACTCACCACAATGCGACATCACGCGAATGCCTCTGTCCTCAAATTTGATTCCCGATCCCGCCACTAAATCCTTCACCGTGCCCGACACAAGCACCTCGCCGGCCTCGGCCTCATTCGCGACGCACTCACCGATCTCCGCCGCTTGCCCCGCGACTTTACCGTCAACGATCTCACATTCGCCTGTGTGCAGTCCGGCGCGTGTTTCAACACCCAAGCGCGAAGCGTATTCCGTTATCGCCAGCGCGCAACGAATCGCGCGCGCTGGTCCATCGAAAATCGCGAGCGGCCGATCGCCAACCATATCGACTTCGCGGCCACGAAACCACTCGATCTCCTTCGCAATGTGCGCGCGCAAACGGCGCAGCAACTCTTCCCAGTTACTGAGCCGGAGTTGATTGTTCGTGCCCGCAATACGCGTGAACAAAACCGTCGCCAGCACTGTATCCGGTTCGTGCGCGTGGCGCACGCCGGTCAAAAACTCTTCCATCTCGTCGAGAATCACGTCCTGGTCCCCGACAAACGGCAGGTGATCGTTTCCCGGAAGCTCGACAAACTTCGCTCCCGGAATTCGTTCAGCCACGAAGCGTCCTTCCTCAACTTTCAAACACTGATCTTCGCTGCGATGAATGACCAGCGACGGCACGCGAATCGACGGCAGCACGTTGCGCACATCGATCTCCGCATTCATCTTCGTCAATGCGACCGCCGCGCCCGGACTCGCACCCATGCGCAGATACGTGGCCCACCAGTCGCGAAACTTCGGATCGTTCGCGAGACTCGGCGCGCGTTCGTCGATTCCCACCGGTCCACCCCACTGCTCGCGCATCACGTCGAAAAACTGTTCGCGTTGTTCCTGTGTTGGTCCCCACGGATACTCCGCGTCGCGAATGCGTTTCGCGTACGTCCCGATCATCACGAGCGCGAGGGTCTTTTCCGGATACGTCGCGGCAAACAAACTACACATCGGACCACCTTCCGAAACGCCGCAGAGCGCCGCGCGTTCGGAGCCGACTGCATTCATCACCGCGCGCACGTCGTCCATGCGTTGCTCGAGTGTCGGCAGTTGATTGATCGGAACGCGATCGGAAAGACCGGTGCCGCGTTTGTCGAAGAGTATCAAACGTGAAAACGAAGCGAGACGAAGCAGGAAACGCGCAAAGTGTGGTTCGCGCCAGAAGTATTCGAGGTGCGACACCCAACCCATCACGAACACGAGATCGAGTGGCGCGTCGCCGATCACCTGATAAGCGATGTTCACGTCGCCGCTGCGTGCGTACATCGTTTCGGGAACGTTATTGATGATGTTTTCTTCATCCGTTTGCTCAACAACGATCCGGCTCCTGGCCTTTTCGCTCGTTCTCACATCGCCGACAAAACGATACCCGCGCTTCGGCACCGTCTGAATGTAATCACCGCCGAGCGCTTTGCGCAGTGTTGAAATGTTTTGCGCGAGGTTGTTCTCCTCGACAAAACTGTCCGGCCAAACCTTCCGCATCAACTCCTGCTTTGTCAGCACGTGACTACAGTTTTCGAGCAAAACCAGCAGCGTATCGAACGCCTTCGGCGTCAGCGGCACCTCGCGGTCTTCCTTGAAAAGCAGACGCTCCGCGGGGTCGACGCGAAACACGCCGAATGAATAAAACCGTATGTTTCCTGTTGCTTCTGTAATTCTGTCCAAGAGGCTTTCAGAACTTTCTCAAGAGCATTTCAGAGCTTTCTAAATACGCCAGCCCGGGCGCGCCCGTATCTTCCGCGCAGCAGTTAATCACCACCCCCGACACGTGACCACTCAGTAGGCCCAGATTATTTAGGAGGTATGCAATGAATACAAGAGGGAACCGCGAGGTTCAGAGCGAAGTTGTTGGCCGGCACGCCGTGGTGCTCGGCGGCAGCCTCGCCGGATTGATGGCGGCGCGAGTGCTCGCGGATCACTTCGAGCGCGTCACTTTGATCGAGCGCGACGCGTACCCGGACACTGCGGAGGTTCGCAAAGGTATCCCGCAGGCGAATCACGTTCACGGACTTTTGCTGCGCGGCCGTCAGGTGCTCGAAGAGTTTTTCCCCGGTTTGCAAGACGAAATGATCGCTTCCGGTGTGCCGTTGCTGGACATGGCGAATGACATTGCGTGGTTTACGCGTGCGGGTTGGGGCGTCAGATTTCCTTCCGAGTTGAAAGTGTTGGCGTTCACGCGTCCGGTGCTCGATCTGCACGTGCGCCGCAGGCTGGCGCAGAATCCGAAGGTCGAAATCGCGGACCGGATGGAAATGCTTGGTTTATTGGGAGACCCGATCGAGAACCGCGTTTCCGGCGTGTTGCTGATTCCTCGTGTTTCAGACGTGGATCGACGCATCGCGCAAGAAGTGCCAGCGGATTTGGTTGTTGATGCGACGGGGCGTGCATCGCGCGCGCCGCGGTGGTTGAAATATCTCGGCTACGAACCGCCGCAAGAAACGGTCGTGAACGCGCATCTCGGTTATGCGAGTCGTTTGTATCGCATTCCGGAAAATTTCGACGGTGAATGGGTATGTGCGTACGTGCAGTCGGCGCCGCCGCAGAAAAGGCGTGGCGGGATTCTGTTCCGGGTCGAAGATAACCGTTGGTTACTGACGCTGATCGGCGGTGGATATGATTATCCGCCGAGTGACGAAGAAGGGTTTCTCGAGTTTGCCGAGAGTCTGCGCGATCCGATCATCGCGGACGCGATTCGCAATGCGGAACCTGTTTCACCCATTCGCACGCATCGCGCTACGGAGAATCGCGTGCGTCATTTCGAAAACGTGAAGAACATGCCGGAGAACTTCGTTGTGCTGGGCGATGCGGCTTGTGCGTTCAATCCGGTTTACGGGCAGGGGATGACGATCGCGTCGTTGGGTGCGCTGACGCTTCAGCAATGTTTGCGCGAACAGGCGGAATGGGAAGCTGACGGAAGCGAGTATGGTCTGTCGCGAAGGTTTCAGCAGCGGCTCGCGAAGGTCAACAAAGCGCCGTGGCTGATGGCGACTGGTGAAGATTATCGTTATGACGAAACGGAAGGCGGCGCGCCGGGACTGATGACGCGCTTCATGCACTGGTACATGGATCGCGTGCTGCAACTCGCGACGCGTGAAGTCGCGGTGCGGAGCGTGCTGCTTCAAGTCTTCAACCTGTTGCTGCCACCGTCAGCATTGTTTCGCCGCACGATCTTGTTTCGCGTGATCCGTGAAGCGATCAAACCCGCGCGGCCTGCAGGCTCGGTACGTGCTACTCCGTATCATCCGTGGCCACTTTACTCTCGCCAATCCAGACCGTCTTGATGTTCAAAAACTCGCGGATGCCAAATTCCGCGAGTTCGCGGCCGTAGCCGGAATGCTTGACGCCGCCAAACGGTAAGCGCGGATCGGAAGCCACCATGCTGTTGATGAAAACCGATCCGGCTTCGAGCTCGTTGATGAAGCGCTGTTGTTCGGCGGCGTCGTTGGTCCAGGCGGCGGAACCGAGGCCGAAAGGCGTGGCGTTGGCGAGACGAATCGCTTCGTCGATGTCTTTTGCGCGAAACAGCATCGCGACAGGGCCGAAGATCTCTTCGCACGAGACGGGCGTTGAGGGATCGATGTTGACGAGCACGGTTGGTTCGTAAAAGTTACCGGGACGATTTATTCGCTTGCCGCCGGTCAGGACTTTGGCTCCTTCCGCCACGGCTTTCTTGACCTGCTCCTCCAGGTCGTTGACGATTTGCGGCGTCGCCAGCGGACCAATATCCGTTTCCGATTCGAACGGGTCTCCTATGCGCAACGCTTTCATCTCGTCGACAAATCCCCGTTCGAAGTCGTCGTAAATTTCGGTAGCAACGATAAAGCGCTTCGCGGCAATGCAAGATTGCCCGTTATTGATCGTGCGTGCTTTCACCGCAGTCTTCACTGCTTCATTGAGATTTGCTGAAGGCATGACAATAAACGGATCGCTGCCGCCGAGTTCCAACACAGTCTTCTTGATCTGTTTGCCCGCGATGCTCGCGACAGAGGCACCCGCCGGTTCGCTGCCGGTCAAAGTTGCCGCCACCACACGCGGATCTTTCAGAATGCCTTCGACTTTGTCCGAACCGATCAATAACGTCTGAAACGCGCCTTCCGGAAAGCCCGCGCGGCGAAAAATATCTTCGATTGCCAGCGCGCACTGCGGTACGTTTGAAGCGTGTTTCAGCAAACCCACATTCCCGGCCATCAACGCGGGAGCAGCAAAACGAAATACTTGCCAGAACGGGAAATTCCACGGCATCACGGCCAACACAGGGCCGAGTGGTTGAAAGCGAACATAGCTTTGCTTCGCATTCGTTTCGACCATCAGATCGCCAAGGTGCCGTTCTGCGTTTTCGGCGTAATAGCGGCAGACCAACGCGCATTTCTCCGCTTCGCTGACGGCGGCTTTGAGCGGTTTGCCCATTTCGAGCGTCATCAACCGGCCAAATTCCTGTTTTTCGTTTTCAAGTATCTCGGCGGCGCGTGTCATCGAGCGCGTGCGATCAGAAAATGTTGTGTGCCGGTAGGTTTGAAACGTTGAAGCTGCGAGCTTTAGTTTTTGTTCGAGTTGCTGAGCTGTAAGTTCGTCGAATGATTGCAGAAGTTCCCCTGTAGTTGGGTTGATTGTTGTAATTGCCATGGTTAAGTTAGTGTAGCTGTATGCCTGAGCAAAAACCAAAACTCGATAAATTTGGTGTCGCTGCTGCTTTGCAGGAGATTGCACAGCTCATGGACTTGCGCGGCGGGCAGTATCGTTTCAAAGCGAAGGCTTACAACGCGGGCGCGCGATCTATTCAGGCTGTTGGCGATCTCGATCGGCTCGTTGGTGAGGATCAACTAACGTCGCTGCCACGCATCGGCAGCGCACTCGCGTCGCAAATCAAACAGCTTTATCTCACCGGCGAATCGTCGGTTCTGGAAGAACTACGCAAGGAGTTTCCCGTCGGGATCGTTCAACTCTCGACGGTGCCGGGGTTAAGTCTCGCGAAGGTCAAACAGCTCCACGACGAGCTTGGGATCAGTTCTGTTGAAGAACTCAAGACCGCCGCGGAAGCGGGAAAGCTTCGCGATCTCAAAGGCTTCGGCGCGAAGACCGAACAACGACTGCTCGAACAGCTCAACAAGCCGCAAGAGAAGCCACGCCAGCGACTGTATCTTCATCACGCGTGGAACACGGCCGAACAAATCATCGACTACATGAAAACAAACCGCGGCCTGGCGGACATCAGTGTCGCGGGTTCGTTGCGCCGTTGGGTTGAGACTATCGACGTCATCGACATCGTCGCGAGTGGCAAAAAACCGGAGGCATTGGTCGAACATTTTCTGAGTCTGCCGCTAATTCTTTCAAGTGAACGGAATGGCGATAACAGTTGTATCGCGTCGCTCGCGGATAGCGCGGTGGTGTCGTTTATCGCCGTCACACCGGCGGAGTATCCGGTCGTGTTGTTTTCACGCACGGGTTCGGAAGCGCACGTTGACAAGGTCAGTGCGCGCGTTATGAGCCAGAAAAAGAAGGC
>DATEHX010000434.1:0-6634 GCA_035279345.1 Pyrinomonadaceae bacterium
GTCTACACGCGTGTGTTGCACTGGACCGTGGCGATCTTTTTCGTGCTCGCATTGCTTTCCGGTTTCGCGATCTACTCACCGTGGCTCTATCGGTGGTTGACGCCGCTGTTTGGTGGTGGACCAAACACGCGTTTCCTGCATCCGTGGTTTTCGCTTGCGTTCACGATCGCGTTCGTTTTTCAGTTTGTAAACTGGCTGCGGCCGATGCGTTGGACGCCTAAAGATTCTCGTTGGATGAAACGCATCAAGGCTTACATTACGAACACTGAAAAAGATGAACCACGAGACGTGGGCTTCTTCAACGCCGGACAGAAGATTTACTTTTGGCTCCTCGCCGTCGGCATTGTGTTCCTGCTTATCACTGGTCTCCTGATGTGGTTTGACCACTTGACCCCGCGTTGGTCTGTGGCCATTAGCTATGTGGTCCACGACATCGCCGCCCTGGCGTTGCTCGCAGGGTTCATCATTCACATTTACGAAAGCACCGCCCAGCAACCCGGCACCTTCCACTCAATGATCGACGGCACCGTCACAGACGACTGGGCTCGCACCCACCACCCCGCGTGGTACGAGGAAGTCGTCGGACATGATCCACAAGATTTACAAGATGGCCCAAACAGTAAAAGGTGATCAGGCTTTGTTCCCCAGTTCAAGAACCATCTTGTTTCTCCTGTAATCCTGTCAAAGAGTAAAGATCGAGGCAGCCTTTGAGGCGGAGCTTCAGGTCGGAGAGGGATTTGTGGTCGTTTTTTTCCAGGGCGATCTCGATGGCGGTCGAGTAGTTGAGGAGGTTGAAGGCTTTTATTAGCGGCGCCATCGATTCGATCTGGTCGCTGCTGAGACCGTAGCCTTCCAGGAAGATTTGTTTTTCGTCGATCGATAGGTCGTGAAGGGCGATGGAGAGTTCCCACTGAGGCGAGATCGTTGAGACACAGTCCTCCCAGTCGATGATTGCAGCGACGTCTCCTTCTTCATCAACAATCACGTTCTTCAGGCGCAGGTCGCTATGGTTCAGCGAAGGGTTGACACCATTCATTTCGACGCCCGCGATTATCTGTGCGAGTTGCTGGATCTCAGCGTCGGGAAGAATGTGATTAGCGGAAAACAGTCGCAATCGTTTCTCGAGCCCAAATTCATCCGCAAGGTAATCCGGCCAACTATTAATCCGGGTTTCATCCGTGGTCCAGTCGAAGTTCGAGCCGAAGCCATGCGTTTGAATCGAATTGATCATGGCCGCGTACCGCCCCATCGAGTGGATGATGCGATCGCGCTTGGGATGATGCGACGCCTCAGTACCCGTCACGCGCCGGGTAATCATGTAAGGCTCCGCGGCAATGTCGTTGCCCACCGCAATGACTTCCGGACTCGGCACGCCTACCTCTCTAACCTTGTGCGAGGTCCAGAGCTCTTTTCTAAACGCGTTGATCTTCTCCGGTTCAGGACTGACGCGAACGACGAACTGTCCCTCAACATGATTGAGGACAAAAACGTAATTGGTCCGTCCCGATGATTTATAAACAATCCTGCTTGCGGGCGATCCGAAGTGGTGCTGCACAATTTTCTTGGCCAGGCGTCGATAATGACGAATCATCCCCGGCTGATCGTTTTTCTCATCCATGTGTTGTACCGGCCGCGAGTTCCGCAGCCCTGAACAGCACTGCGCCAAGTTCCATCGAATCCCTCAATCTGATCGTATCGACCACTCCGCGAAACGCGAGCTCGTGATTTCCGACTAACAGCGCAAGTCCCACACCGGACAGAAAATTGTCGAGCTCAGTGTCTCCCGCACCCAAACTATCTCGCAGATCACTTTGCAAAAACTTCGCCATCGCCTGTGCGCCAAACAGTTTGTCGACGCCTTTGTGCGTGATGAAGTTGCTGCGCTTCGTGTGCTGATAAGCCATCAACTGATCTTCCGGCGCATCGATCAAAAGAAAGATCATGCAAATGTCTTCAGCCAACATCTGTTCCTGCAGTTTCGGAAACTCAACCGCCGTCACAGCCGAAGCGCTCGCGTATTTCTCTTTGACTGGAAGAACGTTCTCAGCCACAGGCGTCCAGATCACTTCGCCGATGCGCCAATCGCGGGGGTAATAAAAGACGAGAATATTCTTGATCCCGCCGTCGAGCATGTTTTTTACGCCTTTGAGCGCCGCAGTGATCTCTTCTTTCGTCAACGGAAAAGCAATCGCTTCTTCGAAGATCAGTTCTCCTTCTTCGTTTTTCTTCACGAAGCCCATGAGACTGCCGTTCAAAGTCACGGTAGGAATCGGAGCATTCGACAAGCGGTACCAATCCTGACCAAACGTTCGAATCACCGAGAGAGGGAAGCGCAACGAGTTCAGAATCAACGGCCGCCCACGCTCGTAATGACGCATCAGTCCGAGTTCGACTTCCTTCGGAATCGCGATCTTCCCCTGATATTCATGAACCGCCGTGCCATCCAGATCGGTAATCACCACGCCCGATGTAGTAAATGATGATTGCTCGACGAAGCGTTGTAGCTTTGCGTCGATGTCTGCATTCAAAACCATGCGGCGAATATAAAGACCGGAGTTTACAAACTGTTCACAAACCGATCATTACGCGTTAACCCGTAGACACTACTTTCTCGGACCAAACAACCCCGAAAGGAGCACTACTAAATGCTGCGTATTTTGAGTACGGCATTGGCCGTTCTCGCGATCACAACTGCGTCTCTCGTCTACCCTTCGCGCACCCGAGCCGCGTTACCGCCCGGAATCACATTGATTGGCAAAGGTGTCGTCAGCGGAACCGCGCTCGACAAGTCGGGCCTGACCGGAAACATCTGCCAGCAAGGCGCACTCGCTAACTGCGTTCCCAAAGCAATCTTCGGTGGCTTTGGTTCGGACATAACGTATACCGGTCACGACAACGTGTTCATTGCCGCGCCCGATCGCGGACCGTTCGACGGTCTCACTGACGTTCCGTATTTAGATCGTTTTCATTTCCTGCATATCACGACGGATGTTGGCGCGCCGTTTCCAAACATTCGCACCGTGTTACTCGATACGCGTTTTCTCACGAACGAGTCGGGCAAAACGTTTGTTGGCGCGGCCGGAGCTTTTGTGCAAGGCAACGAGTTCGCCACGCTCCGGCTCGATCCGGAAGGCATTCGCCTGAGCCCGCAGGGCACGTTCTTTATTTCCGACGAGTATGGACCGTACGTGTTCGAGTTCGATCGGCAAGGCCATTTGAAGCGGCTGATCGCGATTCCCGCGAAGTTTTTCATCAGTAACCCGAACGCTAATCCAAATGACGAACTGACGGGTAACACGGCCGGCCGCCAGGCGAATCGCGGCATGGAAGGTTTAGCAATCAGTCCGGATGGCCGCACGCTGTTTGGCATGATGCAAAACGCTTTGATTCAGGATAACGGCCTGAGTGGACTCGATCGTCTCGGACTGAACAATCGCATCGTCAAGATCGATCTCGTGACCGGCGAGACGCACGAATACGTTTACGTGCTGGAAGCAATCAATCGCGGTCAGGGCGTGTGTGACATTCTCGCGATCAACGACCACGAATTTTTGGTAATCGATCGCGACAACAGGTCCAATCTCCAATCGCCTCCACAAGCTCCAACGCGGAAAAAGATCTACAAGATCGATCTGAACGGCGCGACCGACGTTTCGGGAATGGCGACTTTGCCCGCGGGTGCGTTGCCCGCCGGTGTGACGCCGGTCAGTAAAACGCTGTTCATTGACTTGCTCGACGCGGATCTAAACCTCGCGCCGACGATTCCCGAGAAGATTGAAGGACTCGCATGGGGACCGGATCTTCCCGACGGCCGTCACGTGCTTTACGTGATTAGCGACAACGATCTGAATCCGAGTCTTGCGACTCAGATCTATTCGTTCGCAATCGATCCGTCGCTAATCAACCTGGAGCAGCAGGTTTTCGGTGGACCGTTCTATCCGCCGGGACAAGTGAAGAAACTGATTAAGTGAATTTCGTCTCCCACCACCCGCCGGTGACACGCCTTGGACGTGCATTTCCTCAGTCGTCCCGATGCACGTCAGGGCTTACCAGTAGCAAGCGGGTCTTGCTTTCAGTTACAGTTCACTTCGCTGTAACAAAATTTTCCTAAAGTCTCCTGCCATTGAAACTCGCGGCGATCGACATCGGATCCAACTCCATCAAACTGGCAGTCGCTGACGCGGCTGACAGCAATTCGTTCGCGGTTGTCACGCGGCAAAAAGAAGTGATCCGGCTGGGTCACGAGACGCTGCGCAAGGGACGGCTTTCTCAGTCGGCAATCGATCGCGCGATAAGTTGTCTGCAACGCTTCAAGACAATCGCCGAGGCCCATCAACCCAAACAGATCATCGCTGTCGCCACGGCTTCCGTGCGTGAAGCAAACAACGCTTCGCAATTCATCGCGGAAGTCGAACAACACACTGGCCTGCGCGTCGAGACACTCTCCGGTATCGAAGAAGCGCGGCTGATCGGTCTCGCCGCTTCACACGGCTGTTCGTTGAATGGAGCCACGAACATCAACGTGGACATCGGTGGCGGTTCGACGGAGATCTCGCTCTTTCGCAACGGCACACCGCTTTCGCTGTTTTCGATGAAGATCGGAGCCGTTGGTCTAACGGAGCGTTATCTCAGTTCCGATCCACCCAAACCAAAACAACTTTCCAATCTCAAAGCAGAAATCCACGCCGCTTTCGAACGCCCGCATCGTGAGTTGCGGCAAGCACAGTGGCAACAAGCGTCGGGCACGTCAGGAACCATACTGTCGATCGGCGCCGCGCTTCGTCAGATCGCGTCGCCGAATGGCAAGAATCAATCGGTGCAACCGACGGAAACCGACATCCCACTCAGCCAGCTCGCAGCCTTGAACGCCAAACTCGCGACCATGAATCTTGCCGAGCGACGCGCGCTCGCCGGATTAACTTCGCAGCGCTCCGAGATCATCGTGGCTGGTGGTCACATTCTGGAAGCCGCGATGCGCGCGTTGGGGATCAACGTGATACGGACGTGTGAGTGGGCATTAAGAGAGGGCGTAATCATCGACAGTTTGCGCGAACTCGAAGATGAGTCGCGCCCGCCCGCGCCGAATTTCGCGGACCAAAAACTGCGCGGCGTGCACGCAGTCGGACGCCGTTTCGGTTATGAAGAAACGCACGCGCGGCAGGTCGCCAAACTCGCGGAAAAGATCTTCGATAGCCTTGCGCCAACTGAAAATCTTTCGCGGCATCATCGTACGCTCATGCTCGCGGGCGCACTGCTGCACGACATCGGTTATCACATCGCACACGAATCGCACCAAAAACACGCGCTATATTTGATAACTAATTCTGAGCTGACCGGTTTTTCCGAAGCGGAGCGCGCAGTGATTGCGAATATCGCGCGTTATCACCGCGGCTCGTTGCCGAAAAAGCGCCATCCCGAATATGCGGCGCTGAATGTGCCGGACCGGGAGATCGTTTGTAAGTTAGGTGGCATTGTAAGATTGGCGGATGCGTTGGACCGCAGTCATGACAGTCGAATTTATGACGTACAGTGTCGTGAGAAATCGGGCGTGCTGCATTTCGACTTGCACAGCGACGTCGATTGCGGCAACGAGCTGGTCGAGGTGGTAAGAAAGCGGTACCTGTTTGAACAGGCATTCAATCGAACTCTGAGTTTCAATGTGCGGCGCCAGAAAGCCGCGCGTGGATAAACTGATGGCTAAAGCGAAGAAGATACACGGACTTCACTGTGGCGCGCCGGTCGGGGACGGCATAAAGTTGGTGTTCGCGACACGGATCAGTGAATTGCTCGACTGGCGAAAGGCAGCGCTTGATTGGTCCGACCCTGAGGGCGTTCACTCGATGCGAGTTGCTTCCCGCCGCTTGCGGAGCGTGATGCGCGACTTCCTGCCGTATCTGCCCAAGCGAAGTTTTGCGTCGTCGATCAAACGGTTCAAGAGCATTGCCGATTCACTCGGAGAAGTGCGCGATCAGGACGTCGCGATCGCGGCGTTGGAAGAGATCGAGAAAAGGGCTCCCGCGGAACACTCTGCCGCCCTCAAGCAGTTTATTGCGAAACGGAAAGAGGTTCGCGAGCATCAGCGCCGGAAATTGAAAGTTGCTTTAGGGAAAAGCGAACTAAAGACTCTCGAAACAGATTTCACCACAGCACTCGAAGAAGCAACTACCGCTGCCGAACGAAAGCGCAAACGCTTGACGCCGCCGACGTTTGCGACAGTGTCGCAGGAGATCATTCGCGATCGATTGAAAGAGTTTGAGAAACGAAGTGACGGGATATTCAAGCCGCTCGACGTGAATGCGTTGCACGAGTTGCGCATTGCCGCGAAACGTCTGCGTTATGCGATCGAACTGCTCGCGCCGTGTTTTCCGCGTTCAATATCGACGCACGCGAAACGCGCGGCGCGGATACAGGCTGCGCTCGGCGATCTTCATGATTGCGATAGCTGGATCGTGCATCTTGGCGACGAGATCATTCCGGCGCGAAAGGAAAAAGCAACCGAACAAGTCGCAGCACTCACATGGTTGTTGAATCACTTTGCCAGGTTGCGCACGAAGCATTTGCATCGTGCGTTTGCGCGTTGGCAGGAATGGGAAACTCACGATACGAGCGGCAAGTTGCGGGAAGCCATCAATAA
>DATEHX010000435.1:0-7744 GCA_035279345.1 Pyrinomonadaceae bacterium
TTCGCTGAGGTTGTCCTGCGTTTCCGCGTCGATGTTCAACGTGATCGGCGTGGCGCGTTTGGAGGCAACGTCGAGTTTCCAGATGCCGAAGTCGTGTTCGAAAACGATCGTGCGGCCATCGCCGCTGATCGAGGGCCAACGAACGTCGCCGGCTTTGAACGTCGTGACTTTATCAGCCTTGCCGCCGCCGCCGTTTTCGGACACGCGGTAGATGTTCGTGAGTCCCGCGCCATCGCGATCGCTGACGAAGTAAATGTAACCATCGTGACCCCACATGGGCCATGAATCGAGACCGTCGAAATCAGTCAACTGGGTGAACTTCTTCGCGGAGACGTCCATCACCATGATGTCGCTCTGGTAAGAGCCACGATAATACTTGCGCCAGTAGACCTGCGACTTCTGGTTGTAAGCGAGCTTCTGCCCGTCGGGCGAAAACGAAGCCATCACGCCCATGTCGGTGCCCGCTTTCCACGGCATGCCGCCTTCGGTGCTGACGAGATAAAGCTGCGGCATGAAGTCTTCGCCACGATTACTCGAGAAGAGAACCGAACGCGAATCGGCGGACCATCCGAGCACCGTGTCGTCAGCGGAGTGTGCGGTTAACTGTTTCGCCTGTCCACCACCGGCAGGAATCAGGAACACGTCGAGATTTCCGTTACGATCACTCGAGAACGCGATCCACTTGCCGTCAGGCGAGAAACGTCCGTAAACGTCTCGCGCGCGATTGACCGTCAGCCGTTGCACGTTCTGACCGTTTTCGTCGGCGGTCCAAATGTCGGCGAGATACGTGAAGACCACGCGGCCGTTATGGTAGTGCGGATAGCGAACAAGCCGCGCTTCGCGGCCGAACGCCGAAATTGCTGCACTGAGAAGCAGTGCTGCTGCGAAAAGAGAGATTATCTTTTTCATGGCTCCTGACCTGCGCTTAAATTCGGAATGGAAATTACGTGGAAGTGGGCGGAATTATACGCGCGAAACTTGCGAATTGAGAAGGCTAATTGGCATGATTGGCGCGTGACGTCAATTCGCTGCCGAAAGATGGGCGCCGCCGATGTGCAGGACGCGTTTCACATGCTGAGCGATTTTCTCAGCGCGGACGAACACTATCTGGCGAGCAGTCAGGCTTACGGCGACCTCGGACTCAAAGGTCTGAACGATGCGCTCGACCTGTTTTTAGAACATCCGGAACTCGGATTTGTGTGGATGGCTTACGACGATCAGGGCTGCGCAGGGGTTTGTGTCGTGTGCTACGCGATCTCGACGTCAATGGGCGCGGTAGTGGCGAAGCTCGACGACGTATCCGTGAAATCTGATCGGCGTGGCGGCGGAATCGGCACCGCGCTGCTGGATCAACTGAAAGAGCAGCTACGCAAAGAAGCTGTGACACGGATCGATGTCGCGGTCCACGTCGAAAACCCGCAAGCGAAACACTTCTACGAAAAGGCCGGCTTCCTCGCGCTAAACGAAGAGCGCCTGTCCTGTGTGATTTAAGACCATCCACAGATTACACAGATTCTGCGTAATCTGTGGATTGCTTTCTAGCTAGAGCCCCGAGATCTCCTCGAAGTACTTCGCAAACGCCACCATTCCACCTGACGCCTGCTGCCAATCGAAATTCTCATTCGGCGCGTGATAGCCATGTTCCGGTAGCGACAGGCCAAGAAACAGCACCGGACACCGCAAGACTTTCTCAATACTTGTCATCGCCCCAATCGTTCCCCCATCACGCACAAACACCGCGTCGCGATTGAACGCAAACTTCACCGAACGCTTCAACGCTTCCGGCAGTGGACCTTCAACCACCGTGCGAAACGCCGGCGCGCCGTGTTCAAACTGAATCTTCACGTCCGGATTTCTTTCTTTCACTGCCGCCGCGATCAACTTCCGCAATTTCTTCACATCCTGTCCGGGCACCAGGCGGCACGAACCTTTCACTTCCGCTCGGGGCGGCACTATCGATTTCAACCCCGGTCCCTGGTAACCACCAACCACGCCGTGAATCTCAAACGTCGGCATGCCCCAGATTCGCTTCATCACTTCCAGCGGATCTTCCGTGCGCATCTTCTTCAAATGATGCGCCTTTTTGTAAGCACTGACCGAGAAACCGCAGTTGGCCCAGTCCTGAAGTTCTTTTTTCGACGGCGGAATCACGTCGTCGTAGAAGCCTTTGATTTTCACTTTGCCCGTGCGCACGTCGTAGAGATCGGTGACGAGTTGCATCAACTCCGCGATCGGATTGCGCGACGCGCCGCCGGTTTCGCCGGAGTGCGTGTCGGTCATGGCGGTTTCGAGCGTGAAGATGAAACCAAGCAAACCACGCAACCCCGCGGAACTCGCCGGCCGGTTTCGCGACACCCAAACCGTGTCGGACACGACAACCGAATCGGTCTTCAGGTCTTTCGCCGCTTTGGAAATGATCGTTTCGAAATTCGGCGAACCGATCTCCTCTTCAAACTCCCACAGGAAACGGATGTTCACCGGAATGTCCGCCTCAATCGCCGCGCGCGCGCCAAACAGCGCAGTCAACGCGGGACCTTTGTCGTCGGTCGTGCCGCGTCCGAAATAGCTGTCGCCTTTTTTAGTGAATACAAACGGTTCAGTGTCCCACGGTTCGGTTTCTTTCGAAGCGGGCTGCACGTCGATGTGATTGTAAACAGTTACAGTCGGGCGCCCACTGTTGTTGCCAAACACCCCATGAACGACGGGATTTCCCTTGTCCGCGCGAAAAACTTGCGCCTGGCCACCGAACTGTTCGAGAGTTTCAACCGTCAGCTCAACGCCTTTTTTGATGTCGCCCAAGTGGTTCGGATCGACGGAAACAGTCGGCGTTTCGACAAAACGACGTAGAAGTGACTCGTATTCCTCCCGATGTTCGTTCGCAAAAGACACAAGATTCTCCCGCTTCAATGTTGTTGGCATCAACTTCCTCCGGCGAATTGTCGTTTAGAGCTTAGGGCCAATAATACATGAGTATGGGAGATTCGCGGGCGACGAAAATCCGGCTCGTGGCATCTACAAAAGCTCAGGCTCTTCGTGTTATTCTGGCGTCCCCAGGTTTCCGCCCGAAACCCGGCCCCAAGAGCATTGTCGATTGCCAATTGCCGATTGCCGATTGGAAAGCGACGAAACATCAAAAAATCGGAAATTGGCAATCGACAATTGGAAATTGTAGGAGGGTTGCGTGAGAAAAAGCTTTTTTGCCCCGGGGATTCTTTTCCTTATTTTTGCCTTAACAGTTCCCGCATTCATTCTCGCCCAGCAGAACAGGTCAGCAAGACGGGCCACGCCACCCGAGCGAACGACGACCACGAGTCCTGCGCCAGGTAAGGGTGGTGTCGTAACAAGCCCGATGATCAAAAGCGATCTGTCGGAAGCTTTGAGCGTGATTCAGTCGAATCATATCGACGGCAAAAAGCTCAACTACAACGATATCTTCAAATCTTCGATCAGCAGTATGTTGAGCGTGCTCGATCCACACTCGACCTACTTCGACCCGGCCGAATACGCGTCGTTCCGCACCGAACAGCGTTCGGAGTACTTCGGCATCGGCGCCACTATCGAAGATCTTCGCGAAGGCACTGACGTCAATACATACATTCGCGCCACCTTCCCGGATTCGCCCGCACACCGCGCCGGACTGCGGTTCGGCGATCGCATTCTCGCGGTCGACGGACAGTCGATGGCCGGCAAGACTTATCCGGAAGTTCGAAAGTTTCTCCTGGGAGCGCGCGGGACAACAGCGAAAGTCACGGTCGAACATCCCGCGACTCGTCAACAGGAAACGGTAAACATCGTGCGCGACGCGGTGTCGCTGCCTTCGATCGCGCAGGCTTACATGCTTCGACAGGGTGTCGGCTACGTGGCGATGACCGGCGGTTTCAATCTGACAACCGACGACGAGTTTGGCGACGCGCTGAGGTTCCTGCACAGCAAAGGCATGAACATGCTCGTGCTCGACCTGCGCGGTAATCGTGGCGGCTTGCTGATTCAGGCAGTGCGCGTCGCGAACAGGTTTCTCCAGCGCGGCCAGATGATCGTCACGCAGAAAGGCCGCTTCCGCGACAGTTCACAGGTTTATCCAGCCATGAACGAGAACCCGGACGCCGTTCCGCTGGTCGTGCTTGTTAATGGCGAGACTGCTTCCGCGGCGGAAATCGTTGCGGGTGCGCTTCAGGATCACGATCGCGCGCTGATCGTAGGTGAAACGACTTTCGGCAAAGGTCTCGTGCAGTTTCCGTTTCAACTGGACTACGAATCAGCACTGCTGCTGACGATCGCCAAATACTACACGCCGTCGGGCCGCCTGATTCAGCGCGACTATTCCAACGGTGGCAATTACGACTACTACTTCCGTGGCGGTCTCGCGGCCGACAAGAGCGCCCAGCCGACGGCGCCGACCGGTCCCGAAAGCCACACGGACATGGGCCGCGCGGTTTATGGCGGTGGCGGTATCGCGCCGGATGAGTCAGTGAAGCCGGGCATGATCAGCGCCTCCGAGCGCCATCTGCGCGACGTGCTGTTTGCCTTTTCACTCGAACTCACGAGCGGAAGGGTTTCGAATTTCCCGCAGTATAAGGTTCAGCAAGCGATCGAGTTTGACCACGATCTCCTGGACGAGGATTATCCGGTTACGGACGCACTCTTCCGCGAACTGAAAGCGTTTGCCGCGAAGAAACCGATGTTCAAAGTGACGCCGGATCAGCTCGACAAAGCGCGTTCGTTTGCGGACAGACAGTTGCGCTACAACGTACTGTCGGCGGCTTATGGTTTTCGCACGGCCACGCAGGTTTTCAACGACGCGGATCCGCAAATCGCGAAGGCCGTTGATGCGATGCCTCGTGCTCGCGAACTCGCGTTGGCTGCGAGCCGCGCGCGTGCCCGCGGGTAAGTGCTGATAATCATTAATAACGTCGCGGCGAAAGCGCGACAATCCTGGCCGAAGATCAAAACCCAACTCGACGCCGCGGGCGTTGATTACAAAGTCCACTACACCAACCAAAAGGGCGACGCTACGGTTCAAACGAGCGTCGCCCTTAAATCTGGAACGCAACTCGTTGTTGTTGTCGGCGGCGACGGTACGTTGAGCGAGGCCGCGCAGGGGTTTTTCGAGTTCAACGAGAATCTCGAAGTGCTCCCGGCGGCGATTAATCGTGAGGCGACGCTGGCAGTGCTGCCCGCCGGTACCGGAGACGATTTTGCGCGGGGATTGCGGCGCAAGCGAGCGCCACTGCAAGACTGGATTGATACGCTGGTCGCGTATGTTCGTTCAGGCGACAACCGGGCTGCGCAGCGCATTGATGTGCTTTACGGGCGGTGCGATGGGTTGCAGACACCGTTCATCTGTTTGAACGCGTCGACGATGGGGATTGGCGGTGAGACTGCCAGCCGCGTTGCGGCGCAGGGCGGTTTTATGCGGAAGTTCTCGGGTGAGTTTCGCTTTGTTTTTGCGGCCGTCGGTGCACTGGCGGCGTGGCGTGAACGGCGCGTGCGCGTCACGGTTGACGATCGTTTGGTTGCGGATGGACCGATGAATCTCGTCGGTGTGGCTAACGGTCTCTACGCGGGTGGTGGAATGATGTTCTCGACCGCGGCGCGCATCGACGACGGCAGGCTCGACGTGGTCACTGCTTCGGGATTGAATCGCAAAAATGTCGTGACTGAGCTTTCCCGCATACACACGGGCGGGCACTTAAACAATCCGAAGGTTTCGCTAACGCAAGGCGCACGCGCGCGGATCGAGACGTTGCTGCTTCAGGATGCGATGTTGTTGGAGGCTGATGGAAACGTCAGAGGCGTGACGCCGGTTGAGTTTCAAGTAATGCCGGGCGCGTTACGGTTTTTAATTTAGCGTTCCATGGCTGCGATTTTTGCAAGGCGGCGCCGGTGCCGTTCTTCACCGGTAAATTTCGCCGCGATGTACGCACGCACGATATCGAGCGCAAGTTCGACTCCCGTCACGCGCGCACCGAGACAAAGCACATTGCAGTCGTCGTGTTCGCGTGACTGGTGCGCGGAATACGTATCGCCGCAGAGCCCCGCACGGATGCCACGCAGTTTGTTCGCCGCAACCGCCGCACCGACACCGCTGCCACAGATCAAGATTCCGATCTCGACCGCGCCGCTTTGCACGGCCTCGGCCACCTGTTTCGCATAATCCGGGTAATCGTCAGGAACCGAACCGTCGTGCGTGCCGAAGTCGGTGATCTCGTGTCCCGTCTGCCGCAGTTCTTCAATCACCCGCTCGTTGAGCGGGTACCCGCCATGATCTGCTCCAACTGCAATTCGCATATTACAAAAGCTCGCGCGCGTGCTTTAGCACGTTCTCAATATTGAATCCCAACTCCCGCATCGCAACCTCACCCGGCGCAGATCCGCCAAATCGATTCAGACAAATCATCGCGCCGCTCGGACCGACGTACCGATCCCATCCCTGGCAAACTCCTGCTTCGATCGAGAGACGCGCGGTCACAGCCGGCGGCAAAACCTCATCACGATACTCCTTCGTTTGCTCTTCGAATAGTTCCCAACACGGCAGCGACACAACGCGCGCCGGCGAACCTTCTCCTTGCAACGTCTCACGGGCTTCCAACGCAAGCGAGACTTCCGAACCCGTCGCGATCAAAATCAGCCGGGGTTCTGTCACATCGCCATCGGCAGTTTCCGCTTCCGCCAGCACGTATCCACCGCGACGCAAACCCTCCGCGGACGCAAACCGTTGACGATCGATCACCGCCACCTTCTGACGCGTCAGCGCCAAAGCAGTCGGGGCCTGCCGCCGCAAGATCGCAATGCGCCACGCTTCGCTCGTTTCCGCCGGATCGCAGGGACGAATCACAAACAAATGTGGAATCGTGCGCAACGCCGCGAGATGCTCGACTGACTGATGCGTTGGACCATCTTCACCAAGCCCGATCGAGTCGTGCGTGAAAACGTAGACCACCTGCACTTCCGACAGCGCCGCCAAACGAATCGCCGGCCGCATGTAATCCGAGAAAGTCAAAAACGTCCCGCCAAACGGAATCAAACCACCATTCAACGATATTCCCGTCAACGCCGACCCCATCGCGTGTTCGCGCACACCGAAATGCAGGATGCGGCCGTCGTAAGCTCCGGCCTCAAAGCTGTGACTGTCCTTGATGTCGGTGTTGTTTGAAACGCCGAGATCCGCCGAACCGCCAATCAACTGCGGCAACACCGGCGCGAGTGCGTTAATAACTTCGCCGCTCGCCACGCGCGTTGCGATCTCTTTCGGGTTTTCAAACTTCGGCAAGTGGTCTTCCCAACCCGCCGGCAGTTCCGGGCTCATCATCGTGCGCCAAAGTTTCGTTTCCTCCGGATGCGACTGTTCGTAACGCTCGACCAACGCGTTCCATTCGGACTCCAACCGCGCACCGCGTTCGACAGCTTCGCGGTAATGCGCCAGCGCTTCGTCGGGAATGTAGAACTGTTTATCTTCCGGCCACTTTAGATGCCGCTTCGCTTCACGCACCGCGTCTTCGCCCGGCGGATCGCTGTGCGCTTTACGCGTGCCTTGCGTCGGCATGCCGTAGCCGATTACCGTCTTGACCGCGATCAGACTCGGCCGATCGTCTGCTTGCGCCGCACGAATCGCGGCTTCGATCTCGCTGAGATTGTTGCCGTCGGGAACGGTGATCGTGTGCCAGCCGTAAGCGTCAAAACGCTCAGTCACTCGTTCGCTGAAAGCGAGATTGGTGAAACCCTCGATCGTGACGTTGTTGTCGTC
>DATEHX010000436.1:0-12365 GCA_035279345.1 Pyrinomonadaceae bacterium
CGAGAAGATGCAGCGCGAGGGCAAGAGTGTTTCGGCGGCGCATCTGCGTTATCTGAATCCGTTCCCGCGCAATCTGGGTGAAGTGATTGCGGGCTTCGAAACCGTGATCGTTCCCGAGATGAACCTCGGCCAGTTATGCACCATGATCCGCGCGAAGTATCTGGTGGACGCGGTGCCCTTCTCGAAAGTGAAAGGCCGCCCCTTCCAGATTCGCGAGATTATCAGGAAGGTTGAAGAGTATTTGTGATGGAGAATGTTAGCGTAAGACCTGTTGGCGAGATCTACGCCGAAGGTCTGCGCTATTTTATGGGTGAAGGAACCGTCAATAAAACTCTTGCACGCCTTTCAAGCGATCTCGATGAGCATGGAATCGACTACGCAGTGATTGGCGCAGTAGCCCTGTTGGCTCATGGCTATCCTCGGTTCACTGAGGATATCGATCTCGTTATGACTGCCGAGGGCTTGGAAAAGTTTCACGAGGAGCTTATTGGGTTAGGTTATGTGCCTGCGTTTCCCGGCGCGAGGAAACGACTCAAATCCACAGCGGACGGTGTCAGCATCGAAGTGATGACGACCGGTGAGTATCCCGGTGACGGAAAGCCGAAGCCGGTGAGCATGCCCGAACCTACGACGGCCTCGACGGAAATAGACGGAATCAGGTTTGTCACGCTCGAGAAACTGATCGAGTTGAAGCTGGCTTCAGGAATGTCGGCGCCTGACCGGTTGAAGGATCTGGCGGACGTTCAGGAGTTAATAAAGATTCGCAAACTCGATGAGGATTTTGCGTCCAAACTCGATCCTTATGTGAGAGAGAAATACCGCGAGTTGGAAGCAGCAGTAAGGAATAGCACGTCAATTCAGGAGAAATAATGAGTACACAGAGTAACGGTCATAGTGGGAATGGAAATGGAAACAAGCCGCTCGGCGAAGTGGTTTCTGCTGAGAGCGAGGCTGGCTCTTCAGTTTCGGGCAAAGTTGCGCCGCCGCCGGGACAGTTGAAGAAGGCCGACTTCGTTTCCGACCAGGAAGTGCGTTGGTGCCCTGGTTGTGGTGACTACGCCATTCTCAACAACGTGCAAAAGGTCATGCCCGAACTCGGCATTCCACGCGAAAAGATCGTGTTCGTCTCTGGGATCGGTTGCTCTTCGCGTTTCCCCTATTACATGAACACCTACGGCTTCCACAGCATTCACGGCCGCGCGCCGGCAATCGCCACCGGCATCAAGTGCGCGAATCCGGACCTTAGCGTTTGGGTGATCACCGGCGACGGAGACGCGCTGTCGATCGGCGGCAATCATTTCATTCACGCCATTCGCCGCAATCTCGACGTCAACTACATTCTTTTCAACAATCGCATCTACGGTTTGACGAAAGGTCAGTACAGCCCAACGTCGGAGTTTGGCAAGAAGACCAAATCAACGCCGTCGGGCACGATCGACTACCCCATCAATCCGCTCTCACTGGCGATAGCCAGTGAGTCCACGTTCGTCGCGCGCTCGATCGATATCGACGTCAAACATCTCGGCACGATGGTCGAAGCTGCTGCGAAGCACAAGGGCATCTCGTTCATCGAGGTCTATCAGAACTGCAACATCTTCAACGACAACGCCTTCGATTACTTCGCCGAACGCACCGTTCGTTCCGACCGCGTACTCTATCTCGAACACGGCAAGCCAATGGTCTACGGCAAGGAGCGCAACAAGGGCATTCGCATGAACGGCGCGCATCCCGAGATCGTGACGATTGGCGAAAACGGCATCACCGAAAACGATCTGCTGGTCCACGATATCTATCTGCAGGATCCCTCAGTCGCGTTCATGCTCGCACGCATGGAGCAGCCGGAGTTTCCGCAGCCAGTCGGAATCTTCCGCGCCATCGAGCGCCCGACTTACGAAGCGATGATGGATGATCAGATTGAAGCGGCGATCGTGAAGTCAGGCCCGGGTAGTCTCGAGAAACTGCTCAATAGCGGCGATACGTGGGTAGTTGAGTAAGCCTGTTTAGTTTCCCGCAAAGGCGCAAAGGCGCAAAGACGCAAAGGAGTAGACCCCCGAGTTCTGAATTTACCGTTTTGAGTTCAAGCTTTAGCTTGCCGCACCTCACGGTAGCCTAAAGGCTGAACTCAGAACAGTCCTTCTTCTTTGCGTCTTTGCGCCCTTTGCGGGAAAACATTCTTCCACCTCCACGCGTAATACCCGCGATTTCAAACCCTGGAGTGCAAAAATGACCCCTGTTAAGCCAGCAGCCCGTCTTATCACAGCCTTTTTACTGTCGCTTTTCATAATCGCAGCCCTGTTGCCGCGGCCGCTTTTGGCTCAGCAGGCGACAGCCGACAAACCTGCTGCAACCGCAACCGACTACAGCACCGCACTCGCAGCGATCGAGAAGGCGCTCGATGACAAGCGCAAAGAGTTGGGCATTCCGGGAATCTCGCTGGCAATCGTCAAAGACGATCAGATCATTTACGTCAAGGGAATCGGTTATAAAGATATCGACAAGAAGCTTCCCGTCACGCCCGACACACGCTTCGCGATCGGCTCCGCGTCGAAAGCTTTCACCGCAATGCTCGCCGCGATGAGCGCCGACGAAGGCAAGTTGTCGCTCGACGATTCACCAAAGAAGTTTCTGCCTTACTTCACACTGCGCGATCCCGACGCCGCCGCCAAGATCACGATTCGCGATTTGTTGGCCCATCGTTCCGGTTTGAACCGCACGGATCTCGCGATGGTCACTGGCGTACTCAACCGCGAGGAGTTGATCAAAGTCGCGGGCATGGCCAAACCGACTGCGAAACTCGGCGAGAAGTTTCAGTATCAAAACGTGATGTACACCGCCGCGGGCGAAGCCGTGGCGAAAGCACAGAACTCAACCTGGGACAAACTGATTGCCGATCGCATCTTCAACCCGCTCGGCATGAAAAACAGCGACACCACTGCCGCCGACATGCAGAAGTCGAAAGACTATTCATTCGGTTACGACTACAACCCGTCAACCAAAGGAACGCGCCATCTGCCGCAGCGCGAGATCGGCGCCGCCGCTCCCGCCGGCGCGATCAATTCCAGTGCGCGCGACATGGCCCAATGGCTGCGACTGATGCTGGCCAACGGCAGTATCAATGGCAAGAGACTCGTTTCCGAAAAGAACTTCGACGAGTTGGTACGTAAACAGGTGAACGTCGCGGGTGCTGTTGATTACGGCTTGGGTTGGTTTCTGCGTCAGTGGAACGGTCACAAAGTCGTCGAGCACGGCGGCAACATCGACGGCTTCAACTCGCAAGTCGCGTTGATGCCCGATCAAAAACTCGGCTTCGTGTTGTTAACCAACGTCACGGCATCTCCACTCGGCGGTTTCGCGATGAATGCGATCTGGAAGAACCTGGTTGGCGAACCGAAAGCCGTTGCGGATGGACCATCCGCTCCAGCAGTGCCCGCCGGCGATCCGAAAGCTGAAGTCGGCAAATACCGTCTGGCGGCTGCGGGTGTGAACTTTGACGTCGCAATAAAAGATGGCAAGTTAACGGTGACTGTTCCCGGTCAACCAACTTACACCCTTGAAAACATCGGCGGCCGTCGTTACAAACTCGCCGATCCGGCGCCGCCGGGATACTTCGCAACCTTCCGTCCGGCAAAAGACAAACCAACAGTGACGGAACTGGTAGTCGAACAACCGCAGGGTAGTGTCGTGCTCGAGAAAATCGTGGAAGAAGCCACGCCCGCTACGGCAGACGCACCAAGCGCACCGATCGCAATCGACGATCTGCTAACAAAGATGATCGCTGCGTACGGCGGCGAGGAAAACCTGCGTAAACACAAATCTTCCTTAGCCACAGTGGAAGTCGATCTCGAAAGCCAGGGCGTGATGGCGAAAGGCACGATCAGTGCGCGTGCTCCGAACCAGTCTGCGAGTGAATTGACCTTCACCGCGCTCGGCAAAAAGCTCGGATCGATGAACAGTTATTTCGACGGCGCCGCCGGCGGCGAGATGGTCAGTTTTGCACCCGCTGAAACCTACACCGGCAAACGTCTCGAAGATATCAAAGCCGGCGCCGACTTCTACGACGTGCTCAACTGGAAGAAGAACTACCAGAAGATCACCTTTAAGAAGATGGGCAAGGTAGCTGACGAAGAGGTCTACATCATCGAGAAGAAGAACGAGAAGGGCACGCCCGTCACTGACTACATCTCAACCAAGTCGTTCCTCGTGCTGCGTCGCGATTCACTCGTCGCAAATGAAACCGCGGGCATCGAGCTGCCGCAGACAGAACAGTTCAGCGATTATCGCAACGTCGACGGCGTGATGGTCCCGTTTAAGATGATGTCAAACAACATCGCAAACGGCGACATCGTTTTGCGCATCCTCGATCTCAAGTTCGACGTGGACATTCCCGACAGCGCGTTTCGCAAGCCCGCAATGGCGGCTACCGGGACAAACAAATAAATGTGAAGTTTACAGATTTGGAATTAACCAAAGCTTTGGATCGCGGATGTCCATTTAATTGGTGTCCGAAATCTTGGTAGCTACAAAGTACCTCTTCACGAAGCGAGGAAACTACATGGGTCTGGTCCTGCACCCTCGTAGAATTACTTAGCCCTCAATCTCCACTCTTTCGTAGATATTCCAACTGGCATTTTCATTGCTTCTTCAGCACCCGTCTGCTTGTCTCCCCGACTTGTTTGCAATTCAGTTTCTCTGAAACACCCCCGTGAAGAGATGCTTTTCCTCGCGCTCGCTCGAGCGACGCGGAGGTGTTGAAGTAGTAGAAAGTGAGAAGTACAAACCATGAGAAAACTCTGGTCATTATTGATAGCCTGCTGCTTGAGTCTCGCGGCAGCAAACGTCCACGCACAGGACGTGCTCACTAAAGGCACGATCGGTGGCACAGTCACTGACGCTGCCGGCGCCGCAGTACCGGGCGCAACGATCACGGTTACCGGTCCGCAAGCTCAAAGGACCGCAACCTCAAACGATAGCGGAGTCTTCAGAGTTGAAAACCTCGAGCCCGGCACCTACACGGTGCGCGTCGAGCAGACCGGTTTCAAAAGTGCGGTAGCGAACAATGTAACAGTAAACGTTGGCCGCGAATCGACACTGAATCTGAAACTCGAAACGGGCGAGGTGTCCGCGACAGTCGACGTTACTGCCAGCGTCGGCGGTGTCGATCAACAAACAACCGCGACAGGTCAGAACCTCAACGATCAACTTTTTCAAAACGTTCCGGTTCAACGACAAGTCTCCAGTCTCTTTTATCTTTCGCCAGGAGCAACCGACAGCATCAACGGCGGACGTGACAATCCGTCGATCGCCGGTGGCTCCGCACTCGACAATCTTTACGTCGCTGACGGCGTGAACATCACCAACTCCGCGTTCGGCGGCATCGGCACCTTCTCGCGTTCGTATGGCGCGTTGGGTACCGGTATCAACACGTCGTTCATCAAGGAAGTACAGGTGAAGACGGGCGGTTTCGAACCGCAGTACGGTCAATCGATCGGCGGTATCGTGAACATCATTACGCAATCGGGCAGCAATGAATATCACGGTTCGATCTACGGTTTTGCGCGGCCAAGTGCTTTTGAAGCCACGCGCCGTCAGGCCGACGACACCCGCACCAACAAACAAGGCATGTTGCTCCACGAAGAGAACTACGACGTCGGTGCTGACGTTGGTGGTTATGTTCCCGGTTTGAAGAATCGACTGTTCTTCTTCGGGTCGTTCAACCCGACAATCCGTCGCGAGATCGTGACCGGTGTACGCGGCAATGCGAACGACATCGCAGCGGGAAATGGCGACATCGTCGACACGGGACTGTTTCTTTCGCGCGGTGAGTTCGCGCGGCGTTATCGCACTTACAACTACGCCGGCAAACTCGATTGGGTGATCAATCAAAACCATCAACTAACGTTCTCGATCTTCGGCGATCCGACTAAGACGAACCTTTCTTCGTATTCGTTCCTGAACACAGACAACACGACCGCCGACAGCGTTCTCGATTACGGCACGCGCAACTGGTCGTTTCGTTACAACGGATCGCTTTCAACCACATGGACCTTAAACTCGTCTTTCAGTAAAGGCCGCAGTACGTTCAACGAAACTGGTTTCGCGGACATAAACCAGATCGCGATTCGTACGCCGATCGATCCGGTTCGCGGCAACTACAACGCAGTGGGCCGTGGATTCTTCGAACCGACTGAAAGTGATAACTGGAAATGGGACATCAACACCCAGAAGATCTGGAACCGCTGGGGACAGCACACGCTTGGTCTTGGTTACACCTACCAGCGTTCGCTTTACTCAGGCAGCCGGGAACGCAGTGGGCCACGTTATCCGATTCCGTCAACGAACGCGATTGGAACACCGGCAGATGAACTCGGCATTCCGAATTCCGCGATTGGACAGATGTTCAACGTACAGTTTCGCCTGCGGGCGCAGTCTGAAGAATGCACGTTGTGTCCGTTGTTCAACGTACGCGGCACGCAGGTTCCGGTGTCGTTGCAAGTCTTCCGTGGCGAGTTTGGACCACCGGCCTTCGACACGCGTGCGAATTACAACGCCGCGTACGTGCAAGACACGTGGCGTATCAATCGTTACGTGACGGCGTTGCTTGGTTTGCGAACTGAACAGGAGCGGCTCATCGGCAGTCCAAATTCGGTGACTGGCGATCGCTACGCTTACAGCTTCACGGACCAGTGGGCGCCGCGGCTCGGCGTCACCGTCGATCCGACCGGCAACGGCAACATCAAGGTCTATTACAACTATGGCCGCTTCTTCGAATTCCTGCCGCTCGACGCTGCTGAGCGTTCGTTGTCGCAGGAACTCGATTTCACCGGAGCTCGCTTTGCTCCGGCGTTTACAGTCAACGGTGCCGGTCAGCGCATCGTTACACTCGACGCCAACGGTGCACCGATTCCTGTGATCGACGCGGCTCACCTGCTCAGCGGTACTGATGCCAACGGTGGTTTGACGAACGCGATCACGGTCTCTGCATCGGATCTCAGCGCCATCACCGCCGGCACAAAACTCGGCTTCCAGGATGAACATATCATCGGCGCCGACTTCCAGTTGCCGAAGAACTTCGTGCTCTCGGTTCGTTATCAATACCGAAACCTGAAGCGCGTGGTCGAGGACATGGCCGTGCTGTCGCCTGAAGCAGCGCTAGCCGGCGTCACGCAGACTTACTTCATCGGCAACCCGAGCTCACGGCTCGACGCTGCCACTAACCTGCAGCAGTTCACATTCCCGCTCGGCGGCACTGCACCAGCGGGCTGCACGTCGGGCATTTCGTCTGTGGTTACGGATCCGGTCACTGGCGCGGACATTGGAAACGTTTGCTTCGGCAGCGTTGGTATCGATCCGATCAGTGGCGCTTCGATCAACGTGCCGGACGGCATTCCCGACGGCTTCCCGGATCCGGTTCGGAAGTACAAAGCATTTGAGTTTGAGTTGAACAAACGTTTCAGCAACAACTGGCAACTGCTTTCAAACTTCCGCATTGCCTCATTGCGCGGCAACTACGAAGGTCACCTCCGTAACGACAATGGCCAAACTGATCCCGGCATCAGTTCGCTATTCGACTTTACGCAGGGCGAGTTCAACCTGCTCGGCGATCAATTCGCGGTCGGTTCTTTGAACACCGATCGCCGCTTCGTGTCGAACATCTATGCCAGCTACGCCTTCAGCAAGGATCGCACCGGTTTCAACATGAGGTTCCTGCAGGGGCTGAACGTTGGCATGGGTTTCCACATGGAGTCGGGCATTCCGATCAGCGAGTTTCTGCCGCATCCGGTTTACCTGAATGCTGGTGAGATTCCCGTTGGCGGCCGCGGCAAGCTCGGACGCACGCCGTTTTTCACGCAGCTCGATCTGCACGCGGACTATCCGTGGGTGATCAACGAGCGCGCGCGCGTCAGCTTCATCGCCGACTTTTTCAACGTTACAAACAACCGGCGCTTGCGTTTGCCGGATCAATTTCGCCAACTCGATCTTGGCGAGAACAACCCCGACTTCCTCCAGCCGTCGATTATCAATCTGACGTCTGGATTCCATTTGCCTTTCTCCGTTCGGTTGGGAGCTCGGTTTGAATTTTAGAGCTTTACAAAAGGAGAGGTGTTTTAAGGGAGGGAACCTATTCCCTCCCTTTTTTGTTTGCGCTAGAATCAATGCACCATTCAACCCGCGGCGGCCACGCCGGGAGACAACAAACATGACCAGCATGAGATTACGCTTGCTGTTATCGAGCATCGTTACGATAACGCTTTGTCATTTTGTAAGCCTTGCACAAGTACAAACCGGACCTTCGTCGGCCACGGTGGAAATCAATGGTCAGGTGCGTTTCGTTGAGGGCGGCCGGCCGGCGGCGAATGTGGTGGTGCGGCTCGAGAGTTACGACGGTGGTGGTTCGATTACTGAAGCGTTTACGGATCGGTTAGGAAAGTTTCGGTTCACTGCTTTGCTGCCGGCGATGTATTCGGTGCGCGTGCGGCAGTCGGGTTATCGCGACGCGCAGCAGAACGTCGACATGACGACGACGTCGAGTGGTTTGGTCATGCTTCAGCTCGTTCGCGACGCTTCTTCGACGGCGGGTAATTCGACGGTTGTCGGCAGCATCGATGCGACAGTTCCCGCGGCCGCGCAAAAAGAGTTTGACAAAGGTGTAGTGGCATTGGCGGAGGGTGGAAAAGATAAGACAGCGTTTGCGGCGAAGTGTTTCGAGAAGGCGGTTTTACTTCATCCGCCGTTTGTCGAGGCACGTTTGAAACTCGGCACTGCTTACATGGATTTGGGGCAGTGGGACAAAGCCGAGCACGCGTTGTTAGCGACGATCGAAACCGAGCCGCGCGCTTTCAATGCGTTGTTTGCGTTGGGTGAGGTTTACCTGCGGCAGAACAAGCTCGGTGAAGCGGAGAAAGTTTTGTTGAAAGGCATCGCGATCGAGGATCAATCTTATCTAGGTCACCTCGGACTCGCGCGCGTTTACTGGGAGAAGGCGCGCGTCATAAAAGATTTGACTGAAGCAAAACCCTCGCTTGAGAAAGCTTACGAAGAAGTGAAACGCGCTTTGACTCTGAATCCGCAACTCGCAACCGCGCACTTACTCAAAGGCAACCTACTGCTGCGCGTCTCGCGCACCACCGACGCGCTGGCGGAATTCGACGAATACCTGCGCCTCGAACCCAACGGCCCCTTCGCCCCCGAAACCCGCGCACTGGTCGATAGGATCAAGAAGGCGACGTCGCAACGTGGCGGTGATTGAATTCTGTTGTCAAATAAAACTAAGCGATCGTTTATAGCAGAGAAACTATGGTATAAGAACACCCTGTCGCCGGTCCTCACTAAATAAGACAATTGACATAGACAGCTTGGGCCGTCGCGGCTAACCATGGATCACATAACAGTGGAATAGCTGCCCATAATTATGCCATAATTATGGGCAAGGCTGAGAATAAGTGCGCGACGGTCCAAATAACGGTTTCCCTTTCTGAACAGGTGGTAGACTTATTAGATCAGATTGCCGAAACAGGATTAATGGGGCAAAACCGAGCCGATGTTGCACATCGGTTCATAGATGATGCGGTAATGAAGTCGTTGGCAAATCCTTTACTTGGGCTGAAACAGAAGACTAAGAAGCGCAAATGATCTGTTTAGAGATTTGTTCAGGCGCAGGTGGGCAATCCCTAGGGTTAGAACGAGCCGGGTTTGTACATGCTGGTCTCGTAGAAATTGACCCTCACTGTTGCACTACCCTTCGAGCCAATCGCCCCGATTGGCCAGTTTTCGGCGGTGGTACTCTCGGAGATGTAATGCAGTTCGATGGGATACCTTTCCGCGGCAAGATCGATCTGTTAGCTGGGGGAATACCGTGTCCCCCATTCTCAGTTGCGGGCAAAAAACTTGGTGAATTGGACGAGCGGAATCTATTTCCTCATCTGTTCCGTCTAGTCGAAGAAGTGCGTCCTCGCGCGGTCATGATCGAGAATGTACCCGGTCTTTTAAGTACCCAGTTTGCGGAGTACCGTGAGCGCATCAAAAACTTCTTCCGCAAATTCAAATATGAGCCGTTCTGGGAGAAATTTAATGCCTGCGAGTTCGGCGTCCCTCAGTTTCGGCCAAGAGCAATACTCGTTGCAGTTGAACGAGCCAGTGCCAATAATTTTTCGTGGCCTTGTCCACGTTTAGTACCAGCGAAAACTGTAGGGCAGGTGCTTGCAGATCTCATGGCATCGCGAGGCTGGAAAGGCGTCGACGAATGGACTAGACGTGCTAATAAGATTGCTCCTACTATAGTCGGCGGTTCTAAAAAGCATGGCGGACCAGATCTCGGCCCTACGCGAGCCAAACGGGCTTGGGCTGAGTTAGGTGTTAATGGTTGTCTTATTGGGGACGATGCCCCGGAAGAAGGATTTGTTGGGGCCCCAAAGCTAACAATTAGAATGGTTGCACGGTTGCAGGGCTTTCCAGACGACTGGGAAATTACCGGCAAGAAAACTAATGCGTATCGGCAGATTGGCAATGCCTTTCCGCCGCCTGTTGCTCAAGCCGTCGGTGAACAAATCTTGAACTGCCTTTCCGTTGAAGACTCCCGGTCCTGGTCCAAAGCCGCAAGCTAATAGCTTAGAAGGCCTCCCTCATGTCACGTTCAACTAATGCGCAGCTCGCGGTTGATCTTTATCATCAGCTCAACCACCACTACAACTGGACATCTAAAACCGCTTGGGAAGGGATCGCCAGGCTTCTTCTCTCATGTGAGATTTACAAGGGAGGTTGGATGCCGTTCCACGATGTCGTTGCATATGTAGATAGTAACCGCTTTACGCTAGGTCCTTCAGGCCCGAGCGCCACACTTCGCCGAGCCGAGGATTTAAGTAAATATTTGGCTGAACAACTAGGAATTGATCGATCAGATCTCTGTGGAAACATCGGTCTGTACTGGCGGCAACCAACCATACGGCCGTTGCAACCTCACAATCTAGTCGGACATGCGTTCCGTTCATTAGTTTTGACCACGTTACAGCTATTCGGTGATCCTGAACTCAGTTATGAAGAGGAGGCGGATCCGCACCATGAATTTCCGGGTCATGTATTCACAACCCGCAGTAAACACCCAAGAATCGATATTATGGTCCGTCGTGGCAAGCGTACTGTGGCGATTCTAACACTGCGTTGGCGAGTACGGCATGACAGACTCGACGTAATCGATGAGGCAATGGCGTATGCACCCGCGGCTCGCCGCCATAATCCAAACTGCAAAATCTATGCGGTCCTCGGCGAGTTCGACGGCGGTCGTCTTCGCAAGGTGCTGGCCAATTGTCCACCAATTTTCCCTAATGCAGCGATTGACGCGGCAGTTCACTTTGAGCCCCGTCTAATTTCAAAAGGTTTGCAAGAAAACGGTACGCTGGAACATCTTAGAAGTTTGGCGTGGCTCATCGGACAAACCTTCGAGTGGCGGTAAGTTGGATGCTTTAACTCCCGAACGACGAAGTGAAAACATGCGGCGCATCCGAAGTAAGGGGATGAAGCCGGAAATGTTCGTTAGAAGTCTAGTCCATCGGCTTGGCTTTCGCTTTCGTCTTCATGACAAGAAACTTCCTGGAAAACCGGATCTGGTTTTCCCCTCACGCCGTAAGATTATTGAAGTTCATGGCTGCTTTTGGCATCAGCATGATTCCGAGTCATGCAAAATCAGACGTAAACCAAAATCTAACATTGACTATTGGGCACCAAAATTGGCTCAGAACGTCGAACGCGACCGTCTCAATGCGGAGGCTTTGACCAAGGCCGGTTGGAAGTTATTAATAGTCTGGGAGTGCGAGGTTGAAGACAAAAAGAAACTAGCTAAGCAGCTCAAGCGGTTCCTGTCGTAGAACAAGATGTGCGGAACTTGGTTAGGTTAGGTGCTTCTCGAAACGAAACGCTCGACAACCTCTTCTACCTCACTTCTATATTCATCTCGGAGTCCACTCCTGCGTAGCAAGAACCCCGCCGCCCCTCGATACTGCACGCGAAGACGTTTTCTGACAAACCACACTTTGTCGCCCGGATCATTCTCATAATGTAATTTTGCGCGACTTGGTTTCAATGTGAATTCCACGCCGGCGACGCGAAGTTGTTCGTAAAGTCTCCACTCCGCGCTGGTCGCCATAAGAACTTCTCTCAACTCGACTGCTCTCATTATTCCGAGTCGCGACGTCCACGGATTCCGCGACAAGCGCCGGCTGAGACTCTTTGGCCCACGGTTCTCGATCGGCCTTTCGAGCTGGAGCACCTGGCGAAGTTGATAAACGACTTGCATCTCATTCGAACTGCTCTGCGACTGCCATGGTGTGTCGATCTCGTCACGCTTTCTAAGTTCAACACTTTCGACTTCCGCC
>DATEHX010000437.1:0-14263 GCA_035279345.1 Pyrinomonadaceae bacterium
CAAAGCGGCGAGAGCGAAAACCACTCGCCCGACGGCGGCGGTGGAAACCGATCCGTTTGGTACAGTTGGACGGCGGCGACCACCGGCCCGGCCACGATTACTACCGCTGGAAGCCGGTTTGACACGGTAATGGGCGTTTACACGGGAAGCTCGGTGAATGCTCTTACACCAGTGACTCAAACCAATGGAAGTGTAGGAAAGGCCGACGATAACAGTGCGACCGACAAAACCAGCACGGTAATCTTCAACGCGACGGCGGGAACGGTCTACAAAATCGCAGTCGACGGTTATGACAATGCCGATTCGGGCGGCGATTTTGGTCCGGTGACGCTCAATTGGAATTGCAGTCAGTCGATTCAGATCTTGCTCGACCAGTCAGGACCGGCGGCCGATCAGGCGGCGGCGTTTGATTCGATACTGTTTTTGAGAGATCCGTTCCTGGTCGATAACTCCGAGAACCTGTTCTACACGCTGGGAGATCGGAATACCAGAGTTTTGATCTTTGTGTCAGGGCTTCAGTTTCCATCAGGAGCTCCAGCGTCGTCCATGACGGTCAATCTCGTTGACAGCAACAATCAGTCGTACAACATACCCGCCCAGGACTATCGTGCGGTGCCCGGCCAGTCGCTTACGCAAATCACTTTTCGTTTGCCGGACAACTTGCCGGCGGGGACTTGTAAGGTTAAAGTGATCACCTCGTTCCAGGGCAGTAACACAGTAACTCTAAGAATTCGTACGAGTTAGTAAGATCGTTGACAGGACTCGTGAGGCAAAGGTATATTGCGAGGTGAGTGCGCCAGCGCCCCACGCCTCAGTGGACCGAAGATAACCAGCTAACGCTAACCAAAGTTCCGGAGTCGCACCATGAAGAAGTTTTCATTTGCATTGTTTTTGACGGCTCTCCTGACCGTCACTGCTTTCGCCCAGACACCTCCGACATTAAGGATTGTCACCGAAACGCCCGGACTGCCGTCCGAACTGTTCTTTGGCAACACGAAGGTGAAGCCAATCAGGCTGCGGCCTGGTACCAATCAAGTGATCACGATTGCTGATGGCGATTTCTTTATTCAGCAACAATACATTGATTTCCTGCGACGCTTTCCGGAACCGGCCGGAATGACTTTCTATTTGAACATTCTGAACGGCTGCCATCCGACCGATGTCGAATGCACCAAGTTCACGCGCGGTGCCCTGTCGGCGAATTTCTTCCGTTCACCGGAGTTCCAACGCAAGGGCTCCTATGTGATGTATCTCTACATGGTGTCGATCGGACAGAGACCGGCGGAAGTCGCTGAGGTGAACGACGCGACGAAGGTCGAGCGGCCACACTATGCGGAGTTTATAGCCGATCTCGGGGCCATCTCGGTGCCTGACGACGATGCGGTCCTGGGCGAACAGAAGAAGGTTGAACTGACCAACGCGTGGATGCAGCGGCCGGAAATCATTGCCAAGTATCCGGCCTCAATGACAGCTTCGGCCTTCGTGCAAAAGCTGTTGGATACCGCTCACGTAACCGTTCCGAATCAGGCTCAACTGGTCGCAGACCTTACTGCCGGAACCAAGACTCGCGCACAAGTGCTCCGCAATATCGCCGAGAGTGCTGCCGTTGACGACAAGTACTACAAACAGGCTTTTGTGACGATGGAGTACTTCGGTTACCTGCGGCGCGATCCGGAAATTTGCAAAGGCAGCCCGAACCCGGCTCAGTGTGGTTTCATCTTCCACAACGAGCGGTTCAAGTTGACTGCCGATAAGGATTTTCTCGAGAACACGATCGTTCGTGGTTTCATCGAGTCGCCGGAGTACATCAACCGGTTCTAACGTTTGAATCATTTCCCGATTTGACGCGAGGTTGGCCGTTCCATAGCGGCCAACCTCATTGTTTTTGGGCCACCCTGCTTACTGATTCATGCGCATCGGAATTGATGGTTACCCTCTGACGCGAGAAAAGACTGGCGTCGGACATTACACGCGCGAATTGGCGGCCGCTCTTTCGGCGATATCCCCAAACGATCAGTTTGAGATAGTGACGCCCTCCGGCGGGCGAGGTTGGTGGCTGTTTGGCTTGCCACGATATTGTAAGCAAGCGTCACTCGATCTATTTCACGGCACGAACTTCAATATTCCTTTATGGGGATCGTGCCCGCCAGTGCTGACGATTCACGACCTCTCACTCCTGCTTTATCCCGAAACACACGAGCAGCGCCTGGTGCGTCGAGCGCGTGTGACCCTGCCACTGATGGCGCGCAGGGCAGCGGCGGTAATCACGCCGTGCGAAGCAGTGAAACGGGAAGTTTGCGAAGTATTGAAAGTGCGTTCCGATCGCGTTTCAGCAATTCCCGAAGCCGCGCGCGCTGTCTTCCAACGCGTTTCAGCTTCCGAGGCCGCGCCGTTGCGCCAGCGCTTGGGCATCGACGACGAGTTCATACTTTTTGTTGGCACGGTCGAGCCGCGCAAGAATCTACTGAATCTCTTGCGCGCGTTTGATGAACTTCTCCGGACGACGTCGTTGCGTCCTCAACTGGTCGTAGCTGGTGCTGAAGGTTGGCTGACGGGAGACGTGCATGCCTGGTTGAATAACCACGACGTCGCCGGACGCGTGGTCTTTACGGGTTATTTGCACGATGAGGATCTGCGCGCTCTTTATTCCGCGTGCAGGGTATTTGTTTATCCATCGCTTTACGAAGGGTTTGGTTTACCGCTATTGGAAGCGATGGCGTGTGGCGCGCCCGTTGTTACGAGCAATGTACCTGGTATTGTCGAAACTGTTGGAAACGTTGCGCGTTTGATTTCACCGGCCGATTTCAAAGACTTGGCGGGCGGTATCGTTGCTTTGCTTCAGGATGACGTTGAACAGGAAAAGCGTTCGGCTGCGGGCATCGAACATGCGAAACAGTTCTCGTGGGAAAAGACCGCCGCAAAAACACTCGAACTGTATAGAGCAGTGATCAATCGAAAACGAAGTAGAACCGCTTAGTGATGTACGCGCGTTGCCGTTCGAGCCGCAAGCGCCACGCGTCAGCGTCGACCACAAAGTGCGACATCGTGGCTCCGAGCACTGCACCGAAAAGAAAGTCGGCGGTCCGCGCGTAGGCCCACGCATCTTTTACAAACTGAAGCTCTCGCAGATCGTTAACCCGCCAAAACGCAAAACCCACGATCAGCATTAAGGCGAGAAACGTCGCGAACGTTTTATACGTTTGCGTTCCACCGTTTCCCGTAGTGCGCGAAATCACCGTCATGAAGATGATGTATTGCAGCCCATGCGCGATCGCGTAGCTCAGGAACGCGATATTGTTCTCAGTGGAGACGAAGACCGGAAGAAAAAACAGCACCGAAGTGAAGAAGAAGAGCGTCTTGAACAACGTCGTGCGTTGAAACGACTTCGCGTAAACAGCCACCGCGAAAATGAGAACGCCGATAAACGCCACCAAACCGAACTGATACAGGTAATCAAACGTGCGATGCAGGTAAGCCGGTGCGACCGCCGTGCCGAGAATCTTGAAAGTGCCGAGAATCCCCAACACCGTGCCGGCTTCAATCGCGAGGCGTTCTTCCTTAGTCGGCGACTTTGACGTCTCAGCAATCGACGCGAACGCATAGATCCCGACGTTTTGCCGCCCGTAGTGAAAGGCCTGCCACGCCCAGTAAACAAGCAGCACAAACGCTTGCGTCACGAAGCTCGCAAAAGCAAACACCAACCCGGTAAGTATCGTCAGAATCAGGGGCGCGTAAATGTAGCGGCGGCGATTCTGCTGGATGATCGGTTTAAATTCCGCGTCTGTATAAAAGAACAGCGTGGCGGGAACGTGGGCTGTTCCGAGAAAGAGAAAGACCAGCTTGATACCTGCGAGACTGCCGCCCGCCGCATCGGCAGTGCGCGCAAGCAGAATGAAGAACGCCATCGGGAGCCACGTGGACACCAGCAACGACAACAGGAACCAACGCTTCAGCAGCGCGTTCTTTGCCGTCGCGCGTTCTTCGAGAGCAACGCCAAGCGAGTTAGAAGACAAGTGCTCCATGTTCACCTGCACAAAGCAAGAATATTTCTCCCGCAAAGGCGCAAAGGCGCAAAGCGCTGCCGCGTTTCTGAAGGATTTCTCTGCGCCTTTGCGCCTTTGCGGGAAAATCTGTTCTTCATTGCAGCACTTCTTGTGCAACCATCTTGCGCACCCCTAAATGTCGAACTTGCGCACTGGCGTTGAGATTAACCACACCTTCCATATTGCTCGGACTCATCACGCGAAAGAAGAGCGCGCCGTCCAGCCAGTCAAAGCTCACTCCGTCGGGACTGTGTACGCCAAAGGTTAGCGAGTAGGTGTCCGGTGCGAGCCAGCAGTTGAAGAGAAAGCTTACTTCGATGACTTCGCCGGGCTGTGCGGCTCCGAAGTCGAGTTGCTGCAATTCGGTATTCGTTCCGTAGATATGAATGCCGTGTCGATTCCGCAGCAGAAAACCGCAAACCGGCACTTCCACGGGCGCGTGAAACAGCACGCGAACCCTCACGACCACTTCTTCACCAGTCTCGACAAACTCGATTCGCTGAAAGGCGGAATTGAGCAGTTCAGCCGCGACGATCTCGGCTTTACCGTCTCCATGACGAAACGTATAAGTGAGCTTTGGATCAACTTCAAGGTCGTCAACCGCGGCGGAGTCATCGTTAGCCGGTTGACTGTTTTCATAGGCCGTCTCGCGCGCCATGATCAGTTTTTGATAGCGATTGAGAACGTCAACAGGTTTGCCTAAGGCTTCAACATGGCCTCCGTGAAGCAGCAGCGCACGCGAGCACAACGCACGAATCGCATGAGGATCGTGCGAGACGAGCAGTATCGTCATGCCGCTCTCCTGCATCTCGCGTATTCGTCTTATGCAGCGGTGTTGGAAAACCGCATCGCCGACCGCGAGTGCTTCGTCAACAATGAGAATTTCCGGCCGGGCACTGATAGCAGCGGCAAACGCCAGCCGGACATACATTCCCGTCGAGTATGTCTTAACCGGTTGATGGATGAACTCGCCGATCTCCGCGAACGATTCGATCTCCGGAAGCATCGCCGACGTTTCCGCGTGCGTGAAGCCCATCAGCGCGGCGTTCATAAAGACGTTCTCGACGCCCGTGAATTCCGGATTGAAACCGGCGCCGAGTTCGAGCAACGCAGAGATGCGGCCCTCATGCGCGATCGTGCCGTGCGTTGGCTGGAGCGTTCCCGCGACGATTTGCAGCAGCGTCGACTTGCCGCTGCCGTTTGGCCCGACGATGCCAAACGTGGTCCCTTTCTCAACTTCGAAGCTGACATCGCGCAGGGCCCAAAACTCACGGTGTTTCGCCCAGCGGCCGCGCGTCAGCATCTCTTTGAGCCGGTCCGAGCTGCGATCGTAGATCCGAAACTGCTTGGAAACGCCCTCGATTCTGACCGCAGGTTCCATAGGTCCCGTATGATATGGGGAGTCGGCGGGGAATGTCGAACTGCGTTACAATCGCCCGACTCAAACTCTTATGCCCGAATTAAATGGCTCTGACTTGAACGTCGAGCGCATCATGTATGACATCCGTGAGGCCGTAGCGAGGCAGCATAACGGCACGCCAACTGTCAGCTCGGGCGGGCCCGCGGCCTTTACGCCTATTACAACTCCGGAGAATGGCGACTCGCTTCGCCTGCAACGACCGTTTCAACCAAAACGCGATAATCATTATCACGTCACGGATCTGCTGAGATTTCACGGTGTTGACTTCGTGCGCAATGCGTACCTGGCGCTGTTGTTACGCGAGCCGGACGAATCCGGAATGGCTCACTACATGGAAGCGCTGGCGAGTGGCTATTTCAACAAGATCGACATTCTGGAAAGTTTGCGTGTTTCGCCGGAAGGACGGCGCAATAATGTACGTGTCGATGGGCTCGCGTTGCCCGTTGCGGTCAAACGAGTGGGGCGGATTCCGATCGTTGGTTACGTTGTCCGGTTAATGATTGCTGTCGTTCGTTTGCCGCGTATGATTCAACATCAAAATCAGGTTGAGTTTTATCTATGGCATCAATTGCAGCGAATCGCCGAGTATGAGAACCAGAGCAGGAAAGAAGCCGCGGAAGCAGTGGCGCAAGTTTCATCTCAAGTGTTTGACCAGTCGAAGCAACAGGAAACTCTGTCGCAGCAACACGAAACTCTAAGCGCGACTCTAACCACGCGCCAGGCGGAATTCGGAAACGCCGTCGACGCTCGTTTCGCCGTGTTTGAAAACGAACTGGAGTCGCTGAAGGCCGATTGGGATCCCAAACTCGATAATCTCTACGCTTCATTTGAAGATCGCTTTCGCGGCGAGCGCGAAGAGGTTCAACGCCGTCTGGAAGTTTATCTACCATTGCTGACCGGTGCCGGCATTACAAACGGAGTGCTGGATATCGGCTGCGGACGTGGCGAATGGTTGCGCTTGCTGCGCGGCCAGAACATCGCCGGGCGTGGAGTAGATCGCAATAGAGTGTTTATCGAAGAATGCCGCCGAGATGGTTGGGACGTTGTTGAAGCGGACGCGTTGGACCACCTGCAAGAATTACCGGCTAACAGTTTGAACGTCGTGACGAGTTTTCATTTAGTCGAGCATCTGGCGTTTGAAGTACTGATAAAACTGCTCGATGAAATTGAGCGCGTCTTGAAGCCGGGCGGTCTGGTGATTTTGGAGACGCCAAATCCCGAAAATTTCATGGTTGGTAGTTATAGTTTTTATGCCGATCCTACGCATCGCAATCCGATTCCCAGTGAAACGCTGGAGTTTCTAATCGAGTCGCGCGGCTTCACCGACACGAAAGTCTGGAAACTGCGGCCCTGGGAAGAAGCCAAACTCGAAGGCGATAGCGAGTTGATCCGGCGATTCAACGAGTTCTTCTACAGCGCCCCCGATTACGCCGTTATCGCGAAAAAGCCCTGACCGCTTGCTGTGCCACCAGTCTCACAATGTTCGAACGAAAGATAGGAATTATCACTCCCTGGTTTGGCCGCTTCGCGGGCGGCGCTGAGTTGTTGGCGCGAAACATGGCCCGCGAACTAAACAAGCGCGGTGTCGAAACGATCGTGCTCACCACCTGCTCGCGCTCGCCGTATGACAGTTGGTGGCAGGATGCTGACGAGCCAGGCGTTTACGACGTCGAAGGAGTAAAAACATTTCGCTTCGCGACGAACAAAATCCGGGAACCCTACGACTCAGCGATTAAGAAGATCACGCGCGGAAAGGAATTATCCGTTCGAGAGCAGCGAGACTTCTTTCACTTTGGTCTCAACAGCGATGCGCTGGTCCAGGCCGTGCGCGGCTACCTGAACGATGGTTATCAACTCATCGCTTTGCCGTATTTCTACGGGCTAACGCATTCAGTTATTAATGAGTATTGGCAACAAATCTCGCTCGTGCCTTGCTTTCACGATGAGCCGCAGTTTTACTGGAGCGCAACCGAACAACTGCTCGCGAACTCGAAACAGATCTTTTTCAATTCCCTCGACGAAAAGGAACTAACGATTCGCCAGTATGGCCGCCGCATTGGACGTTCGGTCGTGGAAGGCGTGGTCACCGGTGTTGGCGTTGAACTGTCGGTGAGCGAAGAGGAACTACAGGATAAGCCGCGCGAGGCGCCCGGCGATTATTTTATCTATGCGGGCCGGAAGGAACGCGGCAAGAACGTTCATCTGCTGTGCGAATGGTTTGACGATTACACTCGAAAGTTCAATCGCCACACGAAACTGGTGTTCATCGGCGGTGGCGATAAATCGTTATTGCCCGCGGATGATCGGTACGTGGATTTTGACTTCGTTCCGGAGCAAAAAAAATTGCAGCTAATCAGCGGTTCGAAGGGGCTGATCAATCTTTCGGACAATGAAAGCTTTTCGCTCGTGATCATGGAGGGCTGGCTGTGTGGCGTGCCCTGCGTGGTTTCCGCGAACTGCGCGGTTACGCGAAATCACGTGCGCCGGTCCGATGGCGGACTGTTCGTTTCAAGTAGCGATGAGTTTTCTTTGGCGCTGAATTATCTCGAAGATAACGACGCAAAGCGGAAGGAATTGGCAGCAAACGGCCGCGAGTATGTTGCTCGTGAGTTCTCGTTCGACGCCGTGCTGTCGCGGTATCTTTCCGCCACGGACTAACACAGACTTTCACAGACAGTGAAAACAGTCCGTGTTCATTCGTTAAATCCGTGGCTGGTTTTTGAGTTTACGCCGATGCGAGTACTAATCGATGGACAAACACTGCTTACCGCTGAGATCACGCGCGGTATCGGGACGTACTTTGTCAACACACTCGAGCAGGTACTGCACTACGATTTTGTAAACGACTTCTACCTCGCCGCGCCGCACGGTCCGCATCTCAATGTGCTCTCGCGCTGGGCCCGGTCGAAGCTTCAGGTGCTCGGAAATGATGCTTACGACACTCATCGACGTGAGCCGGATCACGAGCGCCGCTATTCAGACGCGCTCAATAACGACATCGAACGCCTCGGCATTGACCTTTACTGGTCGCCCAACGCGCTGATGGACAGCGTGGTTCTTCCTGCACGCCTGTCGAACAACTGCAAATTCGCTGTCACGATCTTCGATCTGATTCCCACAGTCATGGAAGCGGAGTACGCGCAACAGTGGCCCGCGGCGATGCTTTCGTCTTACCGAAGCAAGTTGAAGCGTTTGGAGACAGACTTCGATCTCTTTCTGCACATCTCACATCACACTCAAGCTGACTTTTTGAAAACTCTGGACGTTGGGCAGAAGCAACATGTCGTAACTCATCTTGGTGTGGATCCGGCGTTTCGTCCTTATCAGTTTCCGCACGGAGCGGACACGATTGATTACGTGATCTATCCCGGCGGTTTCGATCCACGAAAGAACATGGACCAGGCGGTCGCGAGTTTCGCTGACATGCAACGGCGTTATGCGCACGATCCGAAAGTAGCGGCAACGCAGTTGTGCATCGTCTGCCATGCGGATCGCGCGAGCGAAACGCTTTTGCTCGGTCAATCCAAAAAGCTCGGTTTGGATGGCAAGGTTTTTCTCACCGGTTTTGTTGATGCGGGCAAGCTGATCGAGCTATATCAAAAGGCTCGCTGTTTGTTTTTTCCATCGCTCTATGAGGGGTTCGGATTGCCCGTGTTGGAAGGCTTGGCTTGCGGCCTGCCGGTGGCGGCGTCGAACACTTCGTCTGTTCCGGAAGTCGGCGGTGATTACACGATCTATTTCGATCCGCGCAACGCGACTGAAATGGCCGATGCGCTTTACCAGGCGTTGCAGGCGCCGATGGACGAGGAGTCGAAGCTGAAGAGGTACGAATACGCGAGCAGTTTTAGCTGGAAGAAGACTGCGCTCGCGACACTCGACGCCTTTGGGAATGTTGTTAGCGATAGCGTGCAACGTGAGCCGGCAGTTTCAGAAGCCGAGCCTGCGCCCGCGACTGATTTCATCGACGTCCGCCAGCGAATGAAGGAATTATCGGTTGAAGAGTTGTGTGAAACCGCCGACACTTTTTATTCGCGTCTCAACGACTGGGACTATCTCCACGCCAAACCGCTTGCCTCCGCCAGTGAAACACCCGAGCTGCTGATCAATTTTTCTCATGTCGTACTCGGCCTGAATCTGCTGCCGGACATGACGATCGTCGACTTTGGCGCCGGAGCATGTTGGACCTCTCGCTTCCTCAGCCAGATGGGAATGCAAGTGATTGCCGTCGACGTTTCTGCTGCCGCTTTGAAGATCGGTGAAGAGCTCTACCGGCGTCATCCCTTGATCGGCGCACAGCCCGAGCCGCGGTTTTTGCATTTCGACGGTCATAAGCTCAATTTGCCGGACGACTCGGTCGATCGGATTAGTTGTTGGGACGCGTTTCATCACGTTCCCAATCCGGTTCAGGTGCTGAAAGAGATGTCGCGAGTGTTGAAGATGGGTGGAATCGCGGGATTCTCCGAGCCGGGTCCGAATCACTCGAAGTCGCCGCAGTCGCAATACGAAATGCGCACCAACCAATTGATTGAGAACGATGTCGACTTAAACGAGATCTGGATGGCGGCGCAGGCCGCGGGATTTACCGACATCAAGGTGGCGTTGTTCAACCCGAAGCCGTTACTGCAGCCATTGGGCCAATTTGACGAGTACGTCAGCGGCGCTGGCGATGGAGAAGATTTTGTCGCCGACACGCGCAACGAAATGCAGCACCGGCGGGTGTTCTTTCTTTTCAAAGGTGATGCCGCGCTTCCTGACGACAGCCGCCGCCGCGAGGGACTGCGCGCGGAGTTGCACGTTGAACCGGCTGAGACACGAATCGACGCCGGTGGTTTTGCGGAGTTGCGCGTAAACGTCAGAAACACCGGCACAGCTACCTGGTTACCAGGCACGGCGCGCGTCGGTGCGGTTCGTTTTGGCGTTCATCTTTTTGACGAAGCCGGCACACTGCTCGATCTCGATTACTACCGGAAGGATTTTTCACCAGCCGAACAGGTCACACCCGGCGATTCGGCGGAGTTCGTTGCGGAAGTACCGATGCCGTCGCCGGGAGTTTACGTATTGCAGTGTGATCTGGTCAGCGAAGGAGTTTGCTGGTTCGAACACAATGGCTCACCAACCGTGAGACTGCGGATTGAGGTCGTGTAAGTGTCGTTGACGAAACCTAAAATCGCCTGGCTTTCACCGTTGCCGCCGCAGCAAAGCGGAATCGCGAATTACAGTTATTGGTTGATCAAAGAGCTTCAGCCTCATCTCGCCATCGATCTGTTTTATGACGGACAAGCACCGATCGATGAACTGCAAGAGAACTTTAATGTCTATCCGATAGCTGAATTTCCGCAACGGCGCCACGACTACGATACCAACGTCTATCATCTCGGCAATCACAGTGGCTTTCACCGAACCATCTATCAACTGGCGTGGCGTTTTCCCGCGACCGTTGTTCTGCACGACTACAACATCAGCGCCTTCATGCACGAGGCTTTCTATCGTCAACCCGACGGCGACCTCTACCAGCAGGCCCTCGCTGGTCCGGATACTCCGCCACCACCCACGCGGCTTCTCGCGAGGCTGGCGAGACTCGGCGGCAACTATGCAGCGAGTCCGATGTCTCATCCGATTGTTCACCGCAGCCGCAAGGCCATCGTACATCACCGTTGGGTGCGGGATCAGTTCGAGGGCGCGGACCATGTGCGAGTGATTCCGATGTTCGCCAAGACCAGTTACGAACCTACCGTCGCGGAGATCGCAAACTTCAAAAAGAAATTCTCGATAAACGAAAATCACTTTCTGCTCACCTGCCTCGGCTTCACGAACCGTAACAAACTGCCCGGACTGCAAGTGGATGTTGTTAACAGATTACTGGCCGATGGTTATCCGGTGCATCTGGTCTTCGCGGGTGAAACTTCACCGGACGTGAAGCGGTTGGAAGAGCAGGTACGCGCGGGGGACAATCGCGACCACATCACGTTCACTGGTTACCTCGATCAGGCAGACTACGGCGCAGCTCTGTTCGCCGCGGATGTGGTCATCAACTTGAGAAATCCCTCGATGGGTGAAGCGTCGCTAACGTTGATGCAGACGTTGGCCGCCGGCAGGCCGGCGATCGTCAGCGACCTTAACCAGTACAAAGAGTTTCCCGATCGAGTTTGCTGGAAGCTGACTCACGACGAGCACGAAGCGGATCTGATTTACCAGTATCTGGCCGCTCTGCTTTCAAACAGAAGATTGAGAACAGCGCTGGCTGCCAACGCGAAGGATTATGCCGAGGAAGTGTTATCGCTGAAGAAGATCGTGCCTCAATGGCTGGAAGTTCTGACGGCTTCGAGATCCGACGCGAGCATCTCCTTGATCAATTCGCGAAACGTGTAGGTCGGTTCCCAACCCAACACTCGCCGCGCTTTTGAAGCATCGCCAACGAGTTGATCCACTTCAGCCGGCCGATAGTAGCGCTCGTCAACTTTTACATACTCGCGATAATCAAGATCGACTTCGGAGAAAGCCGTTTCGCAAAGCTCGCGCACGCTGTGAGTCTCGCCGGTGGCAACGACGAAGTCGTCCGGTTCGTCTTGCTGCAACATCGCGTACATCGCACGCACGTAGTCGGCGGCGTGACCCCAGTCGCGTCGTGCGTCGAGGTTGCCGATCCTCAGTTCGGAGGCGAGGCCGAGTTTGATGCGCGCGATGGTCCTGGTTGTTTTGCGGGTGACAAACTCCAGTCCGCGTCGCGGGCTCTCGTGATTAAACAGAATACCGCTGAGGCAATAGAGACGGTACGCATCGCGGTAGTTCCGGGTTAAATGAAACCCGGCGAGTTTGCTGATTCCATAAGGACTGCGCGGCATGAAAGGAGTCGTTTCCTTTTGCGGGACCTCGGCCGCGTTGCCAAACATCTCGCTGGAGCCGGCGAAGTAAAAGCGGCACGACGGACGTACCTCGCGCAACGCCGCCAGCACATAGTGCGTGCCGTTGACGTTCATGTTCATTGTCGAAAAGCCATCCGTAAAACTTTCCGCTACGAAACTCTGCGCGGCGAGGTGGTAGCACTCGTCAAATTCATACTTACTCAGTACGTTGAAGATACTTGCGTAACTCTCAAGACTCGCGGGATGCAGTGTGACGCGATCAACCAGGTGAGCAATGCGGCTGAACCTCGTTTCGGGCACCTCGAGGGCCACCCGGCGCACGAGCCCGTGCACTTCATAACCGAGACTCAGCAGGTAGTCGGCCAGATAGCTACCGTCCTGACCGGTAATGCCGGTAATCAATGCTCGTTTGGTCATGAAGTGATTTGACCACAGAATTCCACAGTGCGCTAATTCGTAGCGTTTTTCTCTGTGTCTCTGTGCTCTGTGGTTCAATGATGCTGAGGAAAAATCCACCACAGAGACACAAGAGACACAGAGAAGAGCGCTACGAATTAATGTATAGTGAGGCTCGCTTGATACCCTCAATGTCGAGAACACAATGGCTATTTCGCTTCCGGCAGGATAGAAGCATACGCGAGGCTCTTTTTGTTTTCTTACTCACGCGCGGTCTGATCTTCCTCATATTCATCGTTGCCGGACAATTCAGCGTCGTTTCGCACCCCGAATCAAACACGCGCGACGCGATTATCAGATTCGAGCCTGCTTCGATTAGCGAGAACCTCCGCCGAACGATGTGGCAGGCGGATGTGATCCACTATGTGGTCATTTCACAAGAGGGCTATCATCGCGCGCCTTTTGACATCAATGACCGCCGTAGTCACGAGTACGCCTTTTTTCCGTTGTTCCCGATGCTGCTTTGGTTGTTGGGACGCGTGACGACCGGCGTGGTCCTTTGGGGCGCAGTGCTTTGCAACGTATTTTTCTTTATTGCCCTCGTGCTGCTGCACAAGCTCACACTCGCGTTCGGGTACGACGACTCCGTCGCTGGGCGGACCATCTTTTATTTGGCCGTGTTCCCATTTAGTTACTTTTTCTCGATACCTCTGACTGAATCACTGTTCGTGCTTTTGACGGTGGCGAGTTTTTACGCCGCGAAACGCGAGCACTGGTGGACCGCGGGCATAATCGGTTTGCTGGCTTCAGCTACACGGCTCACGGGTGTTTTGCTGTTACCGTCGTTACTGGTCTTGAGCTGGCAAATGTATCGCTCGTTACACGTCAGGAAGATCATGGGGTTGCTGCTAATCCCGTGCGGACTGTTCGCGTACATGTTTTATTCGTGGTGGTTGAGTGGAGACGCGCTGGCGTTTAAGCATGCCGCCGAAGCCTGGGGCCGGAAGCCATCGCTCTTTTTTCTTCCGCCGCTTGTCAGGTTCCTGTACCCGCCCCACGTTATCGCCGACCCGTGGAACATCTATTTATTGAGCACCGGGGCTGCCGTGCTCTGTTTTATTTGCATCTACATTCTTACCAAGCGGCGTGAATGGGCGCTGGCGCTCTACACTCTCATGTCGGTCATTATTCCGCTATCATCCGGCGTGACGCAGTCTTTGGGGCGTTATTCGATGGGGTTCTTTCCCGTCTTCATCGCCCTGGGCTTGGGCACGAATTCGAATCATACAGATCAAGCCACCAGGGTTTTGCTCGTGTTCCTGCTGGGAATTATGACGCTGCTGTTTGCGGCTGGCTTTACAAACGCGCTTTCTTGAGGTTGCGATGCTTGCGGTACCGCGGGGGTTCTGCTTAGAATGACCCCTCTTCAGCTCCCCGAGGGCCAATAATCTGCTGTTATCTACGTCTTTATCGCGGAGGATTTCGTGAAGCAAGTTTTCTGGTTCGTGTGCGCCAGTATCGTGTGTATCTTCGCCGGCGGG